>CALGCE010000106.1 GCA_937884625.1 uncultured Clostridia bacterium | reverse complement strand
TCGGTTGCTGAAAATATCAAAAAAAATATACTGACAAAGGGTTGCGTGTTATATAGTGAGGTGGATTTTCTGCTTCATCAGGAACTTCGTGAAACTCCAATCTATAACTCGATTATTGAGGCAGTGGCACTCGGCAATACACGGCTTAATGATATAAGTCAAAAATCCCTCATTGAAGATACTTCAAAGACAAGTGTGTATCTGAAAAATCTAATTGAACTCGGGATAGTAGGACGGGAATATTCAGTTGACACCAAGACAAAGGAAAAAGCCAACTCTAATAGAGGAATATACCGTTTGACAGATAATTTTTTCCGCTTTTGGTATGCATTTTGTTTTGCAAATTTTTCACAGCTTGAAGATAGGGATACAGACGGTGTTTACCGTTATATAATAGAACCGGAGCTTCACAGCTTTGCATCTTTATCTTTTGAGGATATTTGCAGAGAATTTGTAAAAGAAATGCAGAAGAAAAACAAATTGCCGTTCCGTTATGCAAAAATGGGCAGATGGATGGGCAAGACTACTGTAAGAGATACCGAAAGCAAGGATGGTCTCAGAGTCGGTGAAACGGAAATTGATTTGATTGCCATTGGAGCAAAAGATAAGGAATATTTAGTCGGTGAATGTAAATTCAAAGGTAAGCCGTTTGCGTATTCCGAATATCTTGATACAAAAGCAAAGCTGACACCTATGAAAGAGAAAGCAAAGTTTTATTATGCTTTGTTTTCAGAATCTGGATTTGACAAAAAAATTGTTGCCGAAGCCGAAAAAGATAATGATACCAAACTTTACGACCTTTCAAAAATTGTCAACTTAAATGATTGATACAAACAGGAATGCTAACGGCATTATTACAGTAAATAGGACAGGTAAATCTTTGGAAATGAAAGAAAAACTGATTGAAATTCACACCAAAGAAAAAAGATAATGGCAATCGCACATTTGTGAGTTCAATAAAACCTCCGTATAATTGTAATAGATACAAAGATACGGAGGTTTTTGTATAATGAAAACGATGCGATTTGCGGGAGGTTGTGAATCTTCGCTAATTTTTTATTTTTCTGACATAAAAAGGCGGATTTCTCCCGTAAAGAGAAAAATCCAACCTTTGAAACTCATATAAATATCAAATATTTTGTTAGCAGTAATATGTACTTTTTTACGTCTTTATTAAATAAAAAGTTATTTTTTTACTTCAACCCAAACGTTTCCATTGTTATTGCTTTCAAGACACGCTTCGACAAAAGCAATACCGTCAGCACCTTGATCGACAGTGGGAAAATCAATCATATCCTCGGTAAATGTGCCTTCCTTTTTAGCAACGATACATTCAATATAATTGCGGTATAGGTTACTCATTGCACACATCCAACCTTCCGGATGACCGGAGGGAAGCCTGTTATATCTTGATGCAACTTCGGGGATTACATTGTGTCCTCTGTGAATCTCGTGGGCGGTATTATTTTCATCAATAACGGTAATTTGGTCGGGGGTTCTTTGAAACCATTCAATAGTTCCTTTACTGCCGTATCCGACAGCAATTTGACTCGACCAAAAGATACCACTTGCTCCGTTATCAAACTCAACCATAACCATATCATTATCATCAAGAACTCTGCCGGGGACTATGATATCCATTTTTGCAAGAACACGTTTTATCTTTAATCCTGTAAATGTGGCAACGGCATTTTCAATATGTGTACCCAAATCACCAAGACAATTTACACTCCCCGAAGCGTTAGGGTTACATCTCCATTCACCTTGTTTGCCACCGTTGTCGTTTTCAAAAGCGAGCCACCCCTGCGGATACTCTGCCATAACCATTCTGACTTCTCCGATTTCACCGTTCTTAATAAGATTATGAGCATATTTTGAGGTAACATAACCCATATATGTATATGTAACCATAAATAAAAGGTCTTTTTCTTTTGCAAGGTTTCTAAGTTCTGCTGCTTGTGCATAGTTTAGAGCAAGCGGTTTGTCACAAACAACATTGATACCATATTCAAGGAAAGTTTTACAAATCTCATAGTGTGTAGAGTTTGGAGTAACTACTACGACAAAATCGATTCCGTCTTCTCTCTCGGATTCGGCTTTTGCCATATACTTATATCCGGCATAGCATCTACTAATATCAATATCGAGAATATCTGCCATTATAGCAGTTTTTTCGCCATCATTAGAAAAACAACCTGCCACCAATTCAGCTTCTCCGTCAAGAGCGATTGAACGCCTATGTGGATCTCCAATAAACGCACCAGGACCACCGCCAACCATTCCGTAGGTAAGTTTCATTTGTCTGTCCATGTAATTCTTCCTCACTTTTTTATAGTTGTGTTTCTTCGTTACTATCGATAGATTATATACCAGAAAATTCCTTTTGTAAAGAGAAATAATAGTAATTATTTAAACCGAGCAGGGTGTGCATCAGTAAACAATAGTCAATTTTGTTTGTAAACTAAAAATGTTCTTTGTATTGAGCCTATTAAATTATTTGCTGCTTTAAAGACACGGTTCAACAAAAGAATATTGGCGGCACCTGTTCAACGTTGGAAAAATCGATCATATTCTTGGTAAATTTGCCTTTTTTAGTAACAATACCATGATTTTCCAAAGTAAAATATATTGGCAACTTAGTCAATATGCTTTGCTTTTTGCGGTGAGTAGCCATATTTATTTTTAAATTGATGACTGAAATATGCTGCATCTGTATATCCTGAAAGTAACATGGCTTCTGTTACGGTATAAAGACCTGATGAGAGTAATTCTCTTGACCGTTCTAATTTTAAGTTAATAATGTATTTTGCAGGAGAAGAACCATATACCGATGAAAAAATTTTTCTGAAATATTCGGGTGTTATATTACACATTTCGGCAAGTGCAGATATTTTCAGTTCCTCACAGTGGTATTTTTTATGAATGTATGAGACGGCGGGTTTAATGATTTCTGCTTTTTGTCCAGTGCAATGCACTTAATATCAGAAACAAA
>CALGCE010000105.1 GCA_937884625.1 uncultured Clostridia bacterium | reverse complement strand
TAACACAGTATAACGGAAAATCCGCCCTCGAAAACCGAGTTTGGATTATTCTTGTTAGGCTAAGGAGGTAATTTTATGGGAAAAATATACGGATATGTAAGAGTATCCAGTTTTGACCAAAACGAAGAAAGGCAGTTAATGGCACTGAAAAAAGTAAATGTACCGAAAGAGAATGTTTATATTGATAAGCAGTCGGGCAAAGATTTTGAACGACCGTATTACAAACGGCTTGTAAGAAAACTAAAATCAGGCGACCTGCTTTATATTTTAAGCATTGACCGTTTGGGACGTAACTATGAAGAAATACAAAAGCAGTGGCGAATACTTACAAAAGATATAGGCGTTGATATTTGCGTAATAGATATGCCACTTTTAGATACTCGAAACGGTAAAGATTTAATGGGTACTTTTATTGCCGACTTGGTACTGCAAATTTTGTCTTTCGTAGCCCAAAGTGAGCGTGAGAACATAAGAAAACGTCAGGCACAGGGTATTGCCGCCGCAAAGGCAAAAGGGGTTAAATTCGGTCGCCCAGAAACACCCGTACCGAAAGATTTTGCAAAAACCGTTAAAAAATGGGAAGAAAAGCAAATTTCGTTTTGTGAGGCGGTAAAACATTGTAATATGAGCGAATCCACATTCTACCGCAGACTGCGTGAATACCGAATGACGAAAAAATAAAACAGACAGTCAAAAAGTGTACTTTTTGACAAATGTGTGTTATGAAAAAACAAGCATAAAATTTATTGCTTATTAAACAAAAAATGCTTGAAACTTCTGTAAATATATGGTAAAATCACTGCTAGAAACGGACTGTCAAAAAGTAAACCTTTTGGCAGTCCGTTTCATTATCAAACAAGCAGTTACCTTATGGCAACTGCTCATTTTTTCTAAAATATTATGTTTAAACTATTTACAAAAATCTTTATTTTTACGCCAATGCACGTTCAAGCCAGGTAAATCCTAAATCAAGTGCCTCAAAAAGTGTACTTTTTTTACTTTCTTTAACTACCCTTTTTTCTATCGGCTCGTCGCTGTCGTTTTTAATAAGTTGAATTGAAACTTCGTTTGCAAGTTCTATTCCGCCGTCATCGGCAGTTGAAAGAATTAAAAACCTGACAACGTTTTTTTCACTCATATCGCCGTAAAAAATCTCGTTTTTCTTTCTTACAAGCGGTTTACCCTTATACATCAAAAATTTTGTTTCTGCCATTTTTTATTTCTCCTATAATTATTCTTGTATTTCTCCGTACAAATTAAATCTGAAAAGCAAGGTTTCATCTTCGGGGTTTGCACAACGGACAGTAGCCTCCGAAACCTCACAGTTTGAAAGTATGGTGCTTATTCCTATCATCTGGCAAAGTTTTGACTTTAAGTTTAAAATGTCGCCGTCAACAGTTTCTAAATAGACGTCACCTTTGCAGGAATCAATCGCCTTTAAAAAATGGTCAAAATCAATGTTATGAAGTTGTATTTTATTATTATCCATATCAATTCTCCTTTGAAATAAAGTATAATCTATACATAAAGATATGTCAAGCGTGGATATTTTATTATAGACTGTACAAAGTATTGTTTTTATGTTGACATTTATATAAAATTTGTTTAAAATTGTATTTGTGAAAATTTGGGTTATTTAAGTCATTGGGGGAAAATAAATGGAGAACAGTAAAAAAAGTATGGACTTGATAGTAAACCTTGCAAAAGGCAGAGGTTTTGTATACGCAGGAAGTGAAATATACGGAGGTCTTGCAAACGCTTGGGATTACGGTCCTTTGGGTGTAGAACTTAAAAATAATATCAAGCGTGCTTGGTGGAAGAAGTTTGTACAGGAAAGTCCTTATAACGTAGGTCTTGACAGTGCGATACTTATGAACTCCGAAACTTGGGTGGCATCGGGACATTTAGGCGGTTTTTCCGACCCTCTTATGGACTGCCGTCAGTGTAAAACCCGTCACCGTGCAGATAAACTTATTGAAGACTTTGTTGCAGAAAACGGGCTTGACGATAATCCTGCCTCTATGAGCGACAGTCAGATGACCGATTATATAAAGGAACACGAAATTGCGTGTCCGTCTTGCGGTTCTCACGATTTTACCGACATAAGAAAATTCAATCTTATGTTTAAAACGTTTCAGGGTGTAACAGAAGACAGTACATCAACGCTTTATCTTCGTCCCGAAACTGCACAGGGTATATTTGTTAACTTCAAAAACATTCAGCGTACAACACGCAAAAAATTACCCTTTGGTGTAGGACAGATAGGCAAATCGTTCCGTAATGAGATAACACCGGGTAACTTCATTTTCAGAATCAGAGAATTTGAGCAAATGGAACTTGAATTTTTCTGCAAACCGGGAACCGACCTTGAATGGTTTGATTATTGGCGTAGTTTTTGCAAAAACTGGCTATTGGAACTCGGTATTGAAGAAAATTCTTTAAGGCTTCGTGACCACGATAAAGACGAACTCTGTTTCTATTCAAAAGCGACTACCGATTTTGAATTTTTATTCCCGTTCGGTTGGGGCGAACTTTGGGGTGTTGCCGACCGTACCGATTACGACCTTACACAACACTCAAATCACTCGGGTGAGCCTATGGAATATTTTGACCAGGAAACGGGCGAAAAATACATCCCTTATGTTATTGAGCCGTCTTTGGGTGCCGACCGTGTAACACTTGCTTTCCTTTGCAATGCGTATGACGAGGAGGAAGACGAAAAGGGCGACAAGCGAGTAGTTATGCACTTCCACCCTGCTCTAGCCCCTTTTAAGGCGGCAATTCTTCCGCTATCGAAAAAACTCTCCGATAAGGCAATAGAGATTAAAAACGAACTTTCAAAAGACTTTATGATTGACTTTGACGATGCAGGTTCTATCGGTAAGAGATACCGCCGCGAGGACGAGATCGGCACGCCGTTCTGCATCACCTACGACTTCGATTCCGAAAACGACGGATGTGTTACCGTCCGTGACCGCGATACTATGGAAC
>CALGCE010000104.1 GCA_937884625.1 uncultured Clostridia bacterium | reverse complement strand
ATTAACAAAGCAGGAAAATTTTCTTTGGATTTTCCTGCTTTGTCTACAGTCTGAACGAAGGTCAAAAATTTGACCTTCGTTTTTTATAATTATTATGTTTTTGCAAATGCTAATAACGGCGGTGAATATATGAACATAAGAACTGATTTGATAACCGAATGTAAAGAAATGCACACGTCAGATATTGGCGGTGCTGTTTGCACAGAAAAGACAATAGGTGATGTAGAAATTGAATGTGTAGAGATAAAGGACGAAAAGGCATCAAAAAAACTTGAAAGAGCAATCGGAAAATACTATACATTGTCCTTTGAGCGTTTAGATAGAAATACACAAACCGACAACATTAAAGATGCACTGATATACTGCCTTAAACAACTAATAAACGATAATACGACAAACTATTTAATAATAGGACTCGGCAACACCGATATAACACCCGATGCACTAGGTCCGCTTGTGGCAAATAAAATATTGGCAACAAGACATCTTGACGATAATTTCAAGCAGAAAACAGGTCTTACCGATTTAAACAGCGTTGCAGTACTCTCCCCCGGTGTACTCGGGAAAACGGGTATTGAGGCCTCTGAAACCGCATTGGCTTCGTCTGCAAAGGTAAAACCGGAGGTTGTAATAGTAATAGATGCCCTAGCCGCCAGAAGTCCGTCAAGACTGTGCAGTACCATACAAATATCAAATACGGGTATTTCTCCCGGTTCAGGTGTTGGTAATTCAAGAAAAAGTCTTAATTCAGATACTTTCGGCGTACCCGTTATATCAATAGGTGTGCCTACCGTTATTGATTCCAAAACTTTTAAACTTGATAACGGCGGAACTGAGGAAGAAGACTATGATATGATGGTAACTCCAAAAGAAATTGACCTATTAATTAAAAATTCCGCAGATATTATTTCGTTATCAATCAATATATTTCTGCAACCCTCACTTGACGAAGAAATAATAAAGACACTCATATAATCTGCCTAAAACTCATATACTTAACCGAATGGCGGTGGATTTATGAGCAACAAAGGTTCGATAACAAGGATTGTCGTATCGGCAACTTTGGTAACAGTAATACTTGTATACAGTTTTTACACAGCTTTGTTTAAAAATGCAATAAATACAAACGCACTCCCACCGGTAAAAGAAACAAAAATAATTGCAAACAGTGATACAAACGAAACAAAAGCCGCTACAACAAACACACAGAGTAAGGAAGAAAAAACCGAACAAAAAACCGAAAATTCGGTTACCGTTTCAAACAGTTCTGCCGTTAAAGGTAAGGTTATAGAAAAATTTTTATCCCCGTATTCTGCTAAAACATCATACAATAATGTATATTTAAAAAACAGTACCGACCTTGATATTGATATAAAATCCATGTTATCGCAACCGCTTTCATATAAAATACAAAAAAACGGGAAACCTCAGGTGCTTATTATTCATACCCACACAACCGAGTCGTTTATGAGAGAAAACAGAGATTATTACACCGACAGCGACCTTACAAGAACAACCGACGAAAACTTCAATATGGTGCGTCTCGGAAACATTGTTGCAAATACCCTCAACAATGCAGGTATTGTTACTATACACGATACTACGGTACACGATTATCCCGAATATAATAACAGTTATTCTCGTGCGGCAACAACTATAAATTCTAACATCAAGAAAAATCCGAGTATAAAAATAGTTATAGATATGCACCGTGATGCTATTTCGGCAAACGATACCGACAAGGTAAAGGTCGCTACCGAGATAAACGGCAAAAAGGCGGCACAAATTATGTTGGTAATGGGCTCACAAAGCGGTGGCGTTACAAACTTCCCCAACTGGAAAGAAAACTTGAAACTCGCATTAAAACTTCAACAGACAATTGAAGTAATGTACCCTTCCCTTGCACGTTCACTTAGCCTTATGTCAAGAAATTATAACGAAAGCCTGACGACAGGTTCAATGTTAATAGAAATAGGTACAGACGGTAATACTATTGATGAGGTGTGTTATTCCGCAGAATTACTGGGTAACGCTCTTACAAATCTGCTAAACACTTTGGGGTAGAAAAATGAAAAAAAGAGATATAAAAAGATTTTTGCGTACTTTTTATTTGAGTTCTGTATTTATGTTATGTATAGGTTTTGGTATAACGGGGATTTTTCTTGCATACGAAAACACAATGATTACGGGTTTCGGGGAATATAAA
>CALGCE010000103.1 GCA_937884625.1 uncultured Clostridia bacterium | reverse complement strand
CCTTTGAGCGCCGTGGGTAGCAACACGGACGTATGCCTGCGTTAAAGGTTTTAAAGTGCCGCTTTTTGCGGAATGTGGGTGGAACCACGGAGTTTTATGATTTTTAACTTCGTCCCTTTTTTGGGACGGAGTTTATTTTTTTGGAGGTATTACAATGAAGATAACGCTTAAAGACGGCAGTATATTGGAATGTGAAAGCGGTATTACCGCATACGATGTCGCAAAGCAGATTAGTATGGGACTTGCAAGGAATGCCTGTGCTGCAAAGATAGACGGTAAGAACTGCGATTTGCGTACCGTACTTTATAAAGACTGCGAACTTGAAATTTTAACATTTGACGATGAGTACGGCAGATGGACGTTCCGTCACACTGCATCTCATATAATGGCACAGGCGGTTAAAAGGCTTTTCCCGAATGCAAAACTCACGATAGGTCCTGCCGTTGACGACGGATTTTACTATGATTTTGATATTGACGAAAAATTTACGCCCGATGACCTTGAAAAAATTGAGAATGAGATGAAAAAAATCGTCAAAGAGGATATAAAACTCGAACGTTTTACAAAGTCTTATGACGAAGCGATAAAATATTTTACCGAAAAGGACGAACCGTATAAGGTTGAACTTGTGGAAAATCTGCCCAAAGACGAAGAAATAAGTTTTTATTCTCAGGGCGATTTTACCGACCTTTGTGCCGGAGCACATCTTATGAGCACCGGTATGGTAAAGGCGTTTAAACTAACCTCCGCAACGGGTGCATATTGGCACGGTGACTCGTCCAAAAAGATGCTTTGCAGGGTTTACGGAACGGCTTTTCCGAAAGCAAATATGTTAGAAGAACATCTTACAATGCTTGAAGAGGCAAAAAAACGTGACCATAATAAACTCGGCAGAGAACTCGAATATTTTACAACGGTAGACGTAATCGGTCAGGGACTTCCCATTCTTCTTCCAAAGGGTGCAAAGGTAATACAGATACTTCAAAGATTTGTCGAGGACGAAGAGGCACGCAGGGGTTGGCAACTTACCAAAACACCCTATATGGCAAAGCGTGAACTTTACAAACTTTCGGGACATTGGGACCACTACCTTGACGGTATGTTTGTTTTAGGCGACCCTGACGACGAAAC
>CALGCE010000102.1 GCA_937884625.1 uncultured Clostridia bacterium | reverse complement strand
TTTTTCTTAACACTAAAATCAAAATTGTACTTGACTTGGGGTACACTGCATTGTAAAAGTAAGGATGTCGACCGATAAGTCGACATCCTTAAATATTGCTATCAAAACTTTTAATTACTCTCTGATTTCTAACTTGCCTTTTTTGTAGAGCTTTTTAAACTCGTCTACGTTCATCGGTAAAGCCGACTTACCTTCATAGAAGAAATCACCCTTGGTTTCTTCGCCACGGCTATGGCGGACACGTACCTCAACGACAGAGCCGTTTTCTGCACGGCAGGCAATTTCAAGAACGTGCTTTTCAGGGTTAGCCTCTTGAAGAGTAATCCAACCGTCTTCTTTCCAAACTATTTCAAATTTAGCCATTATTATCACTCCTAATTAATATTATTTACAATTATTTTATCACAGTATATTATGGTTGTCAACTGCAATTAAAATATACCTTAATTTTTTTAGATTATAATATACTTTTATATTTACACATATTATACAAGCCGTTACTCATACCCTCAAACAGAGGTGTATTTTTATGAGATTTTTTATAATAACGAAAAAACAGATAATGATGTGTCTATCGGTTATAATGGCGGTAGTAGCCGTCACGGTGGGTTCTGCCGTAACCTTTGCTCAAAGTAACAGAAAACTCCCAATTTACTGTGTAGACTGTGAAGAAAAAAAGGTGGCAATAAGTTTTGATGCTGCGTGGGGGAATGACGATACACAAACGCTTATTGATATTCTTGCAGAGTATGACGTCCCCGCAACCTTTTTTGTAGTAGGTGCGTGGGTGGATAAATATCCGGAATCTGTCAAGGCACTTTCAAAAGCAGGGCATCAGATACAAAATCACTCGAATACCCACCCTTATATGACACAACTGTCAACCGAACAGATGAAAGACGAAATAAATTCCTGCAATGAGAAAATAAAGTCGATAACGGGTGTTTGTCCAACACTGTTCCGTCCGCCGTACGGTGATTACGATAACTGTGTTGTAGAAACAACCGAGTCGCTTGGTATGCACGCTATCCAGTGGTCGGTGGACTCTCTTGATTGGAAAGACAGCGCAACGGCGGAAAGTATCTGTAACAGGGTAGTGTCAAAGGTGCAAAACGGGAGTATAATTCTTTGTCACAATGACGCCGAACATACTCCCGAAGCATTACCCACAATTTTAAAATGCTTAAAGGATAAAGGTTTTGAATTTGTTTTCATATCCGACCTTATTATGACCGATAACTATGAAATCGACCATTCGGGGAAACAATGCAAAAAGTCAGACGGTTAACCGTCCGACTTTTTTAATTAACCCAATTCCTTTGTTCTTTTAAATGATGCTGAAACAGCGTCGGTAACGGTGCCTTTAAACCTGTCTTTTTCAAGCGACTGCACACCCTCAATAGTACTTCCCGCAGGACTGCAAACCGCATCTTTAAGTTCGCAAGGGTGCTTATTTGTTTTAATTACGGTGTCTGCCGAACCGCTTACGGTTTTTGCGGCAAGTTTTAGCGCCAAATCTCTCGGCAGTCCGCATCTTACACCGCCGTCCGCAAGGGCATCAATAAACATATATACGAATGCAGGACCGCAACCCGATATTGCACTCGCCCCGTCTATAAGATTTTGCGGTATCTCGCAAATTTCTCCTGCTGATGAAAAGGCGTTTATAAATTCGCTTTTCTCTTCGTCTGTGACTAAACCGTTTATAGAATAGACAATCATTCCTTCGCCTATTTGTGCAGGTGTATTGGGCATAATCCTTATAACGGGTACTTTACCCAATTCTTCGGTTATCGTTTCTATTGCTACGCCTGCCGCCATTGAAATTATTACAAATCGGTCTTTCCGCTTTTTAAGTATAGGTTTTATTTCCTTTAAAACAGACGGCAACACCTGCGGTTTTACACCGAGAACTATATATTTTGCGTCTTTGCAAATATCTTCGTTTGAAACGGCACTGCCACCCGTAATTTCTGCAATTTTTTTAACCGTTTCTTCTGAGCGGTCGGCAAGGGCGATGTCTTTTTGCGTTTTTGACACTGCAACCGCCAAGGTACCTCCCATATTACCGCAACCGATAAAACCAAATGAATACATATCAAATTCCCCTTATTATCTTATTTGTCCGTTGCCACGAATTATATATTTATACGAGGTCATTTCCATTAATCCCATAGGACCTCTTGCGTGCATTTTCTGTGTTGAAATTCCTATTTCGCAACCAAGACCGAACTCACCGCCGTCGGTAAATCTTGTAGATGCATTGACATAAACCGCAGCCGCATCCACTGCATCCAGGAAATACTGTGCGGACGCGTAATCCTGTGTCAGGATACTCTCTGGGTGCTGTGTGCCATGGGCATTGATAAAGGCAACCGCTTCTTCTTTG
>CALGCE010000101.1 GCA_937884625.1 uncultured Clostridia bacterium | reverse complement strand
ATTGAAAGCAGGGTTTCGGAGAGTACCGATAAAAAATGCGGTACGGTAATAAAAAATGACGGTACGCTTATTATCGCCTGTGGGAACGGTACCTCTCTTGAACTTATAACGGTACAACCCGAGGGTTCAAAGGCTATGAGTGTGTCGCAGTGGCTGTGCGGTCATAAGATACCGCTCGGAACAGTGGCAAAGTAATATGGCAAATGCAAGAAAAATTGCGGTAAGAGCATTAGTAGATGTTAATAAAAACGGTTCATATTCAAATATAACATTAAATAACATTTTTTTATCGGAAGATATATCGTCGGTTGATAAATCACTTGCAACTACCCTTTTTTACGGCGTACTTGACAGAATGATAACTCTTGATTACGTTTTATCCTGCTTTATTAAAACTCCCGTTAAAAAATTAAGTCCTCTTACCCACGAAGTTTTGAGAACAGCACTTTATCAGATAATGTATATGGACAGAATACCTGATAGTGCTGCGGTAAATGAGTCGGTAAAGATAGTTAAATCTTCAAAAGAAAAGTATAATGCACCGTTTGTAAACGGAGTTTTAAGAAATATCTTGCGAAACGGTATCAAACTACCGCAGGATGACAGTTTAAACTCACTTGAAATAAGGTATTCCTGCCCAAAGCAAATCATAAAAGGATTTATAGATGATTACGGGTTTGATACCGCAAAAAATTTACTTTTGCATTCTCTCCTAAAACCGCCCGTAACGGTTAGAGTAAATAACGTTAAGATTACAGATGACGAACTTGTAAAAATTTTATCAAATGCTAAAAAGACAGATACAAAAAATGCACTTATAATTGACGGCGGTATTGATATAAATAACTGTGAAGAATATAAAAAAGGATTTTTTCATATAGAGGATTTAGCCTGTCAGAAAAGCATTGAAAAACTGTCACTTAAACCTTACGAGAGGGTACTCGATATGTGTGCTGCTCCCGGAGGCAAAAGTTTTACGGCAGCCCAAATGATGGAAAATAAGGGCGAAATATTAAGTTTTGATATATACGAAAAAAGAGCGGAACTTATAAAGAAAGGTGCTTTAAGGTTAGGTCTTGATATAATAAAAACGGGCGTTTTGGATGCAAAAGTTTATAAAAAAGATTTAGGACTGTTTGACGCTGTTTTGTGTGATGTTCCCTGTTCAGGTTACGGTGTTATAAGAAGAAAACCCGAAATAAAATATAAAGGTACCAAAGATTTTTCCGAACTTGAAAAAACACAGTTTGAAATACTAAATAATGCATCACGGTATTTAAAGCCTGACGGCAGAATACTTTACTCGACCTGTACTTTAAGACGGGCGGAAAATGAGAACATAGTAAAGGCTTTTCTTGACAAAAATACCAATTATGAGTTACAATACGAGCATACGTATATGCCACATATAGACGGCACTGACGGTTTTTACTGTGCGTTGCTCAAAAAAAGCAGGTGATTTTATTACCGAAAAGGCAGACGTAAGGTCTATGACTACCGATGAAATATCGGTACTTTTAGAGGATTTAGGGGAGCCTAAATACAGGGCAAAACAACTTTTTAAATGGTTGCAGTCGGGGTCAGACACTTTTGATGAGATGACCAATATACCTAAAAGTTTAAGGGATAAATTAAACGACACTTGTTATATTGCAAACGTAAAAATCGTAAAACGATTTAAATCCAAATTAGACGAAACGGTAAAATACGTTTACGAACTGTATGACGGCGAGTATATAGAGTCGGTTTTGATGAAATACGAACACGGGTACACGGTTTGTATTTCAACCCAAATCGGTTGCAGAATGGGTTGTAAGTTTTGTGCGTCGGGTATAGGCGGTCTTATAAGGAGCCTTACGGCATCGGAAATGCTCTCTCAAATAATGATGGCACAAAAAGATAACAACATCAGGGTTTCAAACGTCGTTATGATGGGTATGGGCGAACCGCTTGACAATTTTAGAAACTCTGCAAAGTTTTTAAAACTTGTAAGTGACGAAAACGGTCTTAATATAGGGCTTCGTCATATTTCTCTTTCTACTTCGGGTGTTGTAAGCGGTATAAAGCGTTTAGCACAACTTAATATGCCGATAACGCTTTCTGTATCACTCCACGCACCTAACGATGAAATAAGAAACGGTATAATGCCCGTAAATAAAAAGTGGAACGTAGAACAGTTGCTTAACACTTGCAGAGAATATCAAAGGATAACAACGAGAAGAATTTCTTTTGAATACGCCTTAATAGACGGCGTTAATGACAGTAAAAAATGTGCAGAGCAATTAGCAGGTAAATTAAAAGGTATAATGTGCCACGTTAATTTGATACCTGCAAACCCCGTAAAAGAAAACGGCTTTAAAAAACCTGACAGAAAAAACATTGAACGGTTTAAATCAATGCTCGAAGCAAAGGGCGTTACCGTTACCATAAGGCGAACGCTCGGTGCAGATATAGACGCATCGTGCGGACAACTGCGAAAAAAAGCAAAGGAGGAGAAAAATGCAGATATACAGTAAAACGGATACGGGCAAAATGCGTCATACGAATCAGGACGCCCATAATTCGTTTGAACTTGACGGCAATACTGTGTTCGCCATAGTTTGCGACGGTATGGGTGGAGCAAACGCCGGTAATATTGCAAGTGAAAATGCAGTAAAAATAATATCGGAGTATATTAAGCGGTCATACAGAAAAAATATGGACTTTATCGGCATTTCTTCACTGCTTAAATCGGCGGTTGTTTCCGCCAATATGGAACTTTACGATATGTCGTTAAAAAACTCTGATTTAAACGGTATGGGTACTACGGTGGTAGTGGCAGCAGTAAGAGAAAACAGTGCTGTAATATGTCACGTCGGTGACAGCAGAGCATACCTTGTGTCGGGGGATTCAATAGCACAACTTACGACCGACCATTCTATGGTGCAGTCGCTTGTGGAAAGCGGTAAACTTACTCCTGAACAAGCAAAGATACATCCAAGAAAAAACGTCATAACGAGGGCACTCGGTGCAGAAGAAAACGTATTGGTTGACTGCGTTGACGTTAATATGGTAAAGGGCGATACGATTCTTTTATGCTCCGACGGACTTACAAATTTCGTTGAAGTTAAGGATATATTAAAGGCATTTAAAAATAACGATATAAGCGTTGTTGCAGAGTTTTTAACAAACTGTGCAAATAACGGTGGCGGCGGAGATAACATAACCGTTGTTACCGTAACCGTATAAAGAAAGGGTAGGCTTAATATGGACAGATATGTAGGAAAACGCCTTGACGGACGTTATGAAATCGAAGAAATTATAGGCGTTGGAGGAATGGCGGTCGTATATAAGGCTCACGATAACGTTGAGGACCGCACGGTTGCCATAAAGATATTAAAGGAAGAATTTGTATCCAACGAGGAATTTATCCGCAGATTTAAAAACGAATCAAAGGCGATTGCAATGCTTTCGCACCCGAATATTGTTAAGGTTTACGATGTAAGTTTCGGCGACCTCATACAGTATATCGTTATGGAGTACATAGAGGGAATTACCCTTAAAAATTACATAGAGAAGAAAATCAGACTTACAGTTAAAGAGGCTGTAAGTATTGCTATTCAGGTCTCTATGGGTATTGAGGCAGCTCATAATAACCAGATTATTCACAGAGACATTAAGCCACAGAATATTTTGATTTCACGTGACAGAATTGCCAAAATCACAGACTTTGGTATCGCACGTGCTTCTACAGGAAATACAATCACAATGACATCTGGTGGTGCCATGGGATCTGTTCATTACTTCTCACCTGAGCAGGCAAGAGGCGGCTACAGTGATGAAAAGAGTGACGTATACTCTTTGGGTATTACTCTTTTTGAGATGGTAACTGGACGTGTGCCATTTGATGGTGACACTGATGTTGAGGTTGC
>CALGCE010000100.1 GCA_937884625.1 uncultured Clostridia bacterium | reverse complement strand
CGGATCACTGCCTTCTGAAGTTGAGATCAGGTCAACATCGGCGCGGCGCGCCCATTCCTCAAGCTGCTCTATTGCAGCGGCTCTGAACGTATCGGCGGCACCTAAAACTACCTTTTTACCGTCAAGTCTTAATTGCATTGCAAGTTTGCCGATTGATGTGGTTTTTCCGACACCGTTTACACCGATTACCAAAATAACCGACGGTTTTGTATCAAGTTTAAGCGGTGTATCCTCGCCCAACATATCAACAATTATACCGTGCATTAAAGACTTTATTTGGTTAGGGTCGGTTATACCCGTTTCCTTTATTTTTGTACGCAGTCTGTCGCATATATCGGTTGCGGTCGCTACCCCCATATCAGACATTACAAGCGTTTCTTCAAGTTCCTCAAACAGTTCTTCGTCTATCTTTGTAAAACTGTTTAAAATGCTTTCTATACCGTCTGATATTGAGGCCTTTGTTTTAGAAAGCCCTGCTTTGATTTTTCCGAATAAACCCATAATTATGCTCCCTGATTTTCAAGCAATTTCTTTTCAAGTTCTGCCACGTTTAATTCTAACAGTTTTGTTATTCCCTTTTCCTGCATAGTTACACCGTAAAGCATATCCGCCGCCTCCATAGTGCCACGCCTATGGGTAACACATATAAACTGTGTCGGGAATGAGGACTGTTTCATATAATCCGCAAATCTATCAACGTTTATATCGTCAAGAGCAGTATCAACCTCGTCAAGGAAACAAAACGGAGGTGCATTAACCTGCATTATTGCAAAGTATATGGAAAGTGCAACGAGTGCCTTTTCACCGCCCGAAAGACCGTCAAGGCTCGGTACGTTTTTACCCGGAAGACTTGCTTCAATATCTATTCCGCTTTCAAGTACGTTATCGGGGTCGTTAAGTTTAAGACAGGCACTGCCACCGCCGAAAAGTTCCTTAAAAGTCTTTGTAAAGTTTTCATTGATGTTATTAAAGCCAACAACAAATAATTCCTGCATTTGAGCAGTTAACTGATTAATAAGTTTATGCAATTCGGTGCGTGACTTCTCGACATCGTCAATTTGCGATTTCATAAAGTCGTAACGTTCTTTTACTTCCTTATATTCCTCTATTGCAGACACGTTTACGTTTCCAAGCGACCTTATTATAGACTTGATTTCGGCAAGAGATTTTTTAGCCTCGCTAGGCTTTTCTATCTCTATTCCGATATTTTCAGCCTCGGTTTTGGTAAGTTGATACTCATCGTAAAGTTGGCGTATAACATCGTCATATTCTTTAACCATTATATCCTTACGTTCACAAAGTCTTGCAAGTTCTCCGCCGATTTGTTCACGAAGCGATGTGCGCTCGCGTTCGGCAGAACGCAAATCAACACCCGATTTTTCGGTTTGGTTGCGCTGTTCAATGAAATTACTTATATTGCTTTCGCTGGCGGTAATTTT
>CALGCE010000099.1 GCA_937884625.1 uncultured Clostridia bacterium | reverse complement strand
TCGTTGCGTGTACTTGACGGTTCTGTAACCGTTTTGTGTGCAAAGGGCGGTGTTGAGCCACAGTCTGAGACCGTTTGGCATCAGGCTGACGATTATAAAGTACCGAGAATGATATTCGTTAATAAAATGGATATTATGGGTGCTGACTTTTATCATGTACTTGATATGATAAAAGAAAGATTTAACTGTAACGCAGTTCCGATACAACTTCCGATAGGTTGTGAGGACACATTTAGGGGTATCGTTGACCTAATTAACAACGAAGCAGAAATTTATTATGACGACTTAGGTAAGGACGTAAGACGTGAGCCTATTCCGGACGATATGAAGGAATTGGCGGAAAAATACCGTACGGCAATGATAGAGTCTATCGTTGAGATGGACGAAGAACTTATGGAAAAATACTTTGAGGGCGAAGAGCCTACTGTTGAACAGATGAAGAAGATTATCCGTAAGGCTACCATTGCAAACGATATGGTACCAGTTTGTTGCGGTACGGCTTACAGAAATAAGGGCGTACAGCCGTTGCTTGATGCAATTGTTGACTTTATGCCTGCTCCTACCGACGTTGAGGCTATTAAGGGTGTAAATCCTGATACAGGCGAGGAAGAGGACAGACATTCATCTGACGATGAACCTTTCTCCGCACTTGCATTCAAGATTGCAACCGACCCGTTCGTAGGAAAGATTTGTTATTTCCGTGTATATTCAGGTTCCGTTGATGCGGGTGCAGGGGTATACAATTCGGTTAAGCAAAACCGTGAGAGAATGGGACGTATATTACAGATGCACGCAAACCACAGAGAAGACCTTGAAACCTGCTATGCCGGTGACATCGCCGCTGCCGTAGGTCTTAAGAACACCACAACGGGTGATACTCTTTGTGACGAAAAGCATCCTGTAATTCTTGAATCTATGAACTTCCCCGAGCCTGTTATCCGTGTTGCTATTGAGCCTAAGACAAAGGCAGGTCAGGAAAAGATGGGTATTGCTCTTGCAAAACTTGCAGAAGAAGACCCGACCTTTAAGTGCTACACCGATGATGAAACCGGTCAGACTATTATCGCCGGAATGGGTGAACTTCACCTTGAAATCATCGTTGACAGACTTCTTCGTGAGTTTAAGGTAGAAGCTAACGTTGGTGCACCTCAGGTTGCATACAAGGAAGCATTTACAAAGGCTGTTGAAGTTGATTCTAAGTACGCTAAGCAGTCTGGTGGTCGTGGTCAGTACGGTCATTGTA
>CALGCE010000098.1 GCA_937884625.1 uncultured Clostridia bacterium | reverse complement strand
TGGACAAAGTGTATTCACTTCCCTTTATGCGTGACTATCACCCGTCATACAAGGCACTCGGCGGAGTACCGGGTATTGAAGAAGTCAAATTTTCGGTAATACATAACAGAGGTTGTTACGGTGCGTGTAACTTCTGTTCAATCGCTTACCATCAAGGCAGACAAATAAGTTGCCGAAGTCATAATTCCGTTATAGACGAAGTTAAAAAAATAACCGAAATGCCTGATTTTAAGGGATATATACACGATGTCGGCGGTCCTACGGCAAACTTCCGTTTTCCGTCTTGTAAGGCACAACTGAAAAGAGGACTTTGTAAGGATAAAAAATGCCTTGCTCCTACGATTTGTCCTGCCGTTAAGGTCGACCACTTAGACTATTTACAACTGCTTAGAAAACTCCGCAGTATACCAAAGGTAAAAAAGGTATTTATCCGCTCAGGAATAAGATTTGATTACCTGATAGCAGACGAAAACGAAGAATTTTTCAAAGAACTTGTAGAGCATCACATAAGCGGACAGTTAAAGGTTGCCCCCGAGCACTGTTCAAAAGCAGTGCTTAAAAGAATGGGCAAACCCGATATATCGGTTTATGAAAGATTTAAGAAAAGATTTTTCGAACTTACCGAAAATGCAGGTAAAAAGCAGTATCTGGTACCGTATCTTATGTCATCACACCCCGGAAGTACGTTAAAAGATGCAATAGAACTCTCCCTGTTTTTGAAAAAAGAAGGTTTACACCCCGAGCAGGTGCAGGATTTTTACCCTACACCCGGTACGGTTTCAACCTGTATGTTTTATACAGGACTTGACCCGTATACGTTAGAGGAAGTATACGTTCCCCGTACACCGCAAGAAAAGGCACAGCAACGTGCACTTTTACAGTACTATAAACCCGAGAACCGTAAAATAGTATTAGATGCCCTTAAAAAGGCAGGCAGAACAGACCTTATAGGAACTTCAAAGAACTGTCTTGTAGCACCTATAAGGGAAGATATAAAGCATACTCAAAATCAAAAGAAGAAAAAAACCATAAGAAACATACATAAACCCAAAAAATCGAAAGGATAGACTATGGAAAAGGTACTCATAGGAATGAGCGGAGGGGTGGACTCTTCGGTAGCGGCGGCACTTTTAAAAAATACAGGCTATAATACCGCAGGAGTAACCCTTAAACTTTACTGCAACGCCGAAAAAGACTGTATTGATGCGAAAAGCGTTTGTGACAGACTTAACATTCCGCACTTTACCCTTGATTTAAAACAAAAGTTTGAAGATACAGTTATTAAAAATTTCATAGACGAATACAGCATTGGTGCAACGCCAAATCCCTGTATAGTTTGCAATAAAAACATAAAATTCGGTGATATGTTAAGCGAGGCTTCAAATTTAGGTTACGAAAAAATTGCTACGGGACACTATGCACAAATAAAGGAAGCAAACGGCAGATACCTTTTAACAAAACCAATTGACTTATCAAAAGACCAGACCTATGTTTTATACGGTCTTACGCAAAAACAGTTGTCTTTAACCTGCTTTCCGCTGGGCTTATACAAAAAAAGTGAGATTAGAGAAATTGCACTCGAAAACGGCTTTTTTAATGCAAACAAAAAAGACAGTCAGGATATTTGCTTCGTACCTGACGGCGACTATGCAAAATTTATTAAGGATACGACAAAGAAAAATTTTGCAAAGGGTGCCTTTTTATACCTTTCGGGCAACATTTTAGTCGAACATA
>CALGCE010000097.1 GCA_937884625.1 uncultured Clostridia bacterium | reverse complement strand
CAATGGCTTCGACTATGGGCGTATTCCTTATGAAGCAGTTTATGATAACCGCCATTCCCGATTCGGTTTTAGAGGCGGCACGTATCGACGGTGCAGGCGAATGGAAAATTGTAAGAAGTATAGTTTTTCCTTGCGTAAAGCCTTGTATATTGACTTTGGTTATATTTACGTTTCAATCTATGTGGAACAATACAGGCGGTGCCTATATTTATACCGAAAGTTTAAAGATGTTACCGAGTGCACTTAGTACAATTGTTGCAGGAGGTATTGCAAGAGCAGGAGCAGGAGCGGCAGTTTCGGTAATTCTGATGATACCGCCGATAGCAGTTTTCCTGTATTCACAAAGTTCCGTTATGGAAACGATGTCTCACTCAGGACTTAAATAACAGTGTAAGATAGGAGATTTAAATGAAGAAAAAATTATTACGGTTTTCACTTGTGATTTTTTGCTTGATTATTGCTTTTTCTGTATCTGCATCTGCACTTACACCGTCTTTTAGTTCGACAAAGTCTTATGAATTGGATACCGACGATTCTACTATAAATGTCCCCGCAGGCTTCGTTCAGGACGGTATTTTCGGTAACGACAGTTTCGGATTAGAGATGCCGATATTTTCACCGGAAGATTTTTGCCTGAAAAACGGATACTTTTATGTACTTGACAGCGGAAACGGAAGAGTAGTAAAAATCAATTCCAATATGAAAGCAGTTAATGTTATTGACTGCGTTAAAAGCGGAGATGCAATATTAAAATTTAAGGGTGCTAAGGGAATAGCGGTTGACGATGAAGATAATATTTACGTTGCAGACACCGATAATTACCGTGTTTTAAAGTTTTCACAGCAGGGCGAACTTTTAATGACCATAAAACGTCCTGATGAGGCACTGAAAGGTAATGATGTTCCGTTTCGTGCTACAAAAATTCAGGTTTCAAATATCGGAGAAATTTATATCACGGTAGATGGTATCAATTTAGGAATATTTGTTTTTGATATTAACGGCGTATTTTCTAAATTTGTAGGCAGCACACCAATTGCTTCAACGGCTAATGTTTTGTATTATTACGCATTAAGGGCAATTTTAACTCCTGAACAGATTAGAAACCGTATGCAAAATACACCGCTTAAAGTACATAATTTCTGCATTGACGGGGAGCGTTTTATCTATACGGTATCGCAAAATGACGATTCGGTTTCACAAGACGGCATGGTTCGCTGTCTAAATTACAACGGAAGCAATGTTCTTGATACTTCTATTGTTTACGGTGATGTTGAGGAAGGTTCGAGTAAGAAGGTAAGGACATCATTTGTTGCGGTTGAAACTGACGGTAACGGAAATATTTTTCTGTTAGACCAAGGCAGGAATAAAGTTTTCTATTATAGTGACAGGGGAAAGATAATGTCGGTTTTCGGCGGTAAGGGTGAGCAGACATCTACCTTTGAATTGCCGATTGATATTGCATACGATAACGGTTCGGTTTACGTTCTTGATAAGGGAAGAAACTGTATCAGTAAATTTGTCCCTACTACATATATGAATTCTCTGATTGCGGCAGTAAGCAGTCTTAAAGAGCGTGATTTGGAAAATTCACTCGGGCTGTGGAAAAAGGTACAGGGTCAAAATTCAAACAGTATGTATTCCTATTACGGAATGGGACTTTCATATCAACTTGACGGCGATTATGAAAATGCAATGAAATGCTTTAAGATGGCTAACGATAAAGATAACTATTCAAAAGCATTCAGCGAGTACCGTAATAAGTTATTGAAAAAATACGGCGGTTTAATTATAGCGGCAATAGTTTTGATTATTATACTTATTACGGTTTTAGTAAAAAGCATTAAAAAAAGAATTAAAAATTCAAATAAACCGAGCGAAGCATATTCGCCACTTGAAAATAAATGGTTGTTACCTATTTATTGTTTAAGACATCCGGTTGACGGTTTTGAACAGTTTAAAAACAGAAAATTGGATTTTATGCCACTTGCAACTGTAATAATACTGTTTTGGATGGCAACCGAGATATTAAAGTCATATGTTACTGCCTATGCATTTAACGGTACAGATACTAAAACTTACAATCCGTTGTCAACGGTAATTGCAACGGTAGGTCTGTTTATTGTATTTGTAGTTGCAAACTGGTGTATTGCTTCATTCATAGAGGGCAAAGGAACATTCAGCCACATTTACTGTATGAGTGCTTATGCATTAATACCCTATATAATTGCCGAACTTATTTGCATACCGCTTTCTTATATTCTTACTGCAAATGAGTCAATATTTATGTCGATTATAGTAGCAATCGGACTTATCTGGTCGGCTGTACTTATATATTTGGGTACATATGCCATTCACCAGTTCTCCGCAGGTAAAACGGTCGGTGCTTTATTGCTGACAGTAGTCGGAATGATTATCATTTTATTTGTTTTAATAATGATTTATACACTTCTGCAACAGGCATTCGGTTTTGTCGGTTCACTGTATACAGAGGCAACTTTATAAGGTCATAAGAAGGGAGAAATAAAAATGCAAGTTAAGAAGTGCTTTTCTATAAAAACCTTAAAGGTAATAGTTGTCGCTTGTTTGTTGATGAGCCTTCTTATACCTAATGTATTTGCCGAAGATTTTGTACCATCAACCAACGAATTTGACGGTACATATGAGCAGGTTGCCAAAACAGATGCCATTACTATGTACGCTGATATGAATAACGGCTATTTTGTTTTGGAAAATCGTAGTAATGGGTATTTGTGGTATAGCGTTCCTAATGACGTAAAGGAAGACAATATAACCGCAGGAACAATGCGTTCAAATTTAAAATCGCAGTTAATTGTAAATTATGTTGATAAAGAAGATGAAAAAACTGCTGCTTTGACAAAATCTGTAAACAGTTATATGTCCTCTGTTGACAGTAATGATGTTAAGGTAAAAAAGATAAAAAACGGTATTCGTGTTACATACGGCTTTTCTGAAATAGGTATGGAAATTCCGGTTGAATACACCATAAGTAAAGATGGCTTTGTTGCAACTGTTTTATTGTCTCAAATAAAGGAAGGCAAGGTTTCATATTTGGTATCTGTTAATCTGTTGCCGTCTTTCGGAGGAGCGAGAACAGGGTCTGACGGTTATCTGTTTTATCCCGACGGTTGCGGTACACTTATAAATTTCAAAGAGCATGCATCACTTAATTCCACTGTATCTAAGCCATGTTACGGTAATGAAAAAACCGATACTAATCCTACCGAAAAAATAACCGATGAGCAGATTATAAGAATGCCTGTTTTCGGTGTTGTAAGGGAAAATCAGAACGCACTTTTCGGCATTGTTGAAGAAGGGGATGCAATTGCGGGAATTTCTGCTTTTTGCAGTACCGATTCCTGCGGTTATTCAACTGTAAGTTCGGTTGCTTCTTATAGGTATTGGGACGATAAACTTATGTTTAAGGAGGTAGCGGGAATACAAAAAACCCTCTACCGTGTTTCAAAGTCACATACAAATCAGAAAAGATATTCTGTACGTTACAGTATGTTAACAGGCGAAGATGCAAATTACGTCGGAATGGCAAATTTATACCGTAAATATCTTACAGAAAGCAAAAAGATTAATGAAAAGATTGATTTGCCTACATTCAATCTGGCGTTATACGGCTCTGTCGGAATAGATGCTTCGTTTTTAGGCGTTCATTTTACGCATATACAAAAACTTACAACATACTCACAGGCAAAAGATATTGTTGAAGATATAAGTAATGACGGTGTTAAATCTTTATCATTACGCTATATAGGTTGGCAAAAGAGCGGAATTTCAAACAGTAAACTTGTTGATGCGGATAATATTTCTTCAAAATTAGGCGGTAAATCCAAGTGGAAAAAACTCACTTCTTATTTGCAAGAAAACGATTTTGATTTTTATCCTGAGGTTGATTTACTGTCATTCCAAAAGAATGGCGGTGGTATCACATCAAAAAAGAATGCCATAAGAAATATTTTTGATGATGTAGCGGAGCAGGTTGAGTATTCACCGTCGGTTTATACGGTTCTTGCTGATGAAAAACCGATATACCTATTAAAATACTCATCACTTGGCAAGACGGTCGAAAAATTGCTTAAAACATATAAAAAGACAAATGTAGGTAATATTTCGGTTGCAAAGGTCGGAGATATACTGTATTCCGATTTTTCTGACGTCACGTCATATAAGGAAAAAAGTTATAAGCAGGCACAGGAGTCTTTAAAGACGTTAAAGAAAAATTTGAAAAAGGTTGCGGTTGCAGGCGGAAATGCTTATGCATTACCGTATGCAACAAAGGTGTATGATACGCCGATATATTCAAGCGGTAATTTGAATTTTGATGAAGACGTACCTTTTTATCAAATAGCACTTCACGGGCTTGTTAATATGACAACACCGTCAATTATGCAAACGCAGGACATTACCACTGCTTTTTTAAAGACCGTTGAGTGTGGATGCGAATTGCAGTTTGCGGGAATAAACGAGCAGGCAACCGTTCTTACGGGAACACAGTTTGACACATTGTATAATACCACGTATTCCGATTGGAAAGAGTACGCAAAAGGAATATATAGCGATTATAAACCTGTTTTAAATAAGATTTATAATCAAAAAATCATTGCACACAAAAAATTGTCTGATAATGTATATGAAACCGAATATGCTAACGGTATTAAGGTAATTGTTAATTACGGTAGTACCGATTATGAGGTAAACGGAACCAATGTTTGCAGTGCAAAAAGTTTTACGGAAATGGGGCGGTGAGGAAATGAAGTTAAAGAAAACGCTTACCTTAGAGCAGAAAAATGCTTGGGTCGGCAGAGGCTTTATGTTGCCTTTCTATCTTGGTTTTATATTCTTTTTCGCACCGTGCTTGATACAGTCGCTGTCATACATACTCAGTGATGTAAAAATAGATATTGCAGGTGTACATACAACTTTTAACGGACTTGATAATATTAAATATATTTTCAATAAAGATTTGGACTTTAAAGAAAACCTTATAAAAACTCTTTTGGAGTTGCTTTGGAAGACACCTGTTGTTTTGATTTCGTCACTTTTGATGGCAATGATTATAAATAAGAAATTCAAAGGTCAAACAGTTGTAAGAGGTATATTCTTTATGCCCGTTATCATAGCATCGGGCGTTGTGATGGGTATGATTAAGAATGACCAGATTGCTGCTAATGTTATGTCGGGAAATATGGTTTCGGGCGGAGGTAATGTTATTACAAACGATTCGCTAACCGTCCTTTTATCGCAGGCACATCTGCCCGAACAGGTGACAACGCTGTTTATGAATATATCGAATAATATTTTTGATGTTTTATTCAATTGCGGAATACAGATGTTGATATTTTTAGCATCGTTGCAAAGTATTTCTCCTTCACTTTATGAGGCTTCTGCTGTTGAGGGTGCATCCAAGTGGGACGATTTCTGGACGATAACCGTACCGATGATTTTACCTATTGCAATAGTAAACTTTGTTTATACGGTTGTTGACAGTTTTACTTCTTCGACCAATCTCATAATGAAACAAATACTTGCAAACATAGAGATTTTAAGAATAGGTCACGCTTCTGCGATACTTTGGATATTCTGTGCAATAATCGGTGTGATTTTTGCAATTATATTTTTCCTGTTCAATCATTTCAAGTTAAATGATATAAATTAGCGGAGGTGTAGATAAGTGAAAAGAAGAACTAATTACCTCACAAGTAATACAGCAAAAAACGTAATTGTAAAAATAGCATTTATTTTAATAATTTTCGGTTTATCCTATCTGTTTTTATTTCCGATATTTTTTCTTCTTTTGGAAGCATCATAGCGATGGCTTTACCAATACCGGAGCCCCCTCCTGTAACAACATATACTTTTGACATAATTTACTCCTTTTTGTTAATACAGCATCATTATAGCATAAGGAACAGGAAATGTCAAGGACGGAAGCCAAAAAAGCGTCGGGTCACTTCCATTCTAATAACACCGGGAGGTTTTCC
>CALGCE010000096.1 GCA_937884625.1 uncultured Clostridia bacterium | reverse complement strand
TTACAATTAAAATAATTCCAATATTACTAATTGCTGTTTTAGTTTCTTTTCCAATTTTTATTACCTCCTTCAATATTGTATTCCATATATTACCATACTTTCTAAACAATTGCAAGTATTTTGTCATTTTTTTTAGAATTTTTCATCTAACAATTTTGACAATATTCTAAAATTAATGACAACAAGGCTTGACAAACTGTTTTAAAACATCGTCCTTATAACCATATTTATTTCATAAACAGACAAATTTGTTATTTTTTTGCAAAAAAATATTTTCAAACAACAAAAAATGTGATACAATAATAAAAAATTAATTGGAGGTTTTTTATTGTGAAAAAGTTTTTAAAAGAATTTAAAGAGTTTGCCCTAAAAGGCAACGTAGTAGACCTTGCAATAGGTATGATTATCGGTAGTGCTTTTACAGGTATCGTAACTGCCCTGACCGCTAATTTTATACAGCCTATTCTTGATTTTGTTACCCGTGCACACCCCGAACTTTATACGGGTACTGAAATTTTAGGCTTTGTATCCGCCTTCATTTCTGCCATTATCAACTTTATTATTATTGCTTTGACCTTATTCCTATTGCTACGTGGAATTAACCGCCTTTCAAATCTTAAAAAAAGCAAAGAGGAAGAACCGGCAGAGGCTACAACAAAAGTTTGTCCTTATTGCAAAAGCGAAATCGATATAAACGCTACACGCTGTCCGCATTGTACATCGGAAATAAAGGACTAATTTAATAAAAATAAAAAATAGAGTATATTAAGCCCAAAAACTTAATATACTCTATTTGTATTTTCTGCCATTTTAGTTTAAAATGTCGGAATAAACTATATTATAACCAAAAGAAGAATTACTGTTTTTTACGAATAATGAAACGGCTTTTAATACTTGTTTCCCGCCATCATGAGGGTCAACCGTTATTTTTGTCGTAACAAGATAGGTTCCGTCTTCATTTTGAACGCAGGAAACCATTTTATGTTTATAAACCGTATATCCTCTTGGTATTACATAAATATATCCCTGTTTCTTCGGAAATTCGGTATTAAGATTTGAGGTGTCGGTTACATCTATACCGTACATATTCTTTACATAATTGCGAACGGTGCTTTCTTCGACAAATTCGGGTTTATCATCAAGCGAATTAATGATAGATAAAACAGAATTGTTAACTATCGTGTCCACATTGTTAAAATCTTCGTTATATACGAAGTTGTGATTAAGCATATTCAAAAAACGTGTTTGCCGTATTTTTTCTTCACTCGAAATGCCTTTTGAATTTGCGGTTACGGGTGTAATAGCGGAAAAAAGCATAATGATTGCACATAAAAGTACTGATAATGCAAAAAGCCTTTTTTTCATACGCTCACCGCCTTTATTTCACTAATTACATTATATACTTTTATTTTGCGGTTCGCAAAAAACAATTTGGTTACAAATAATATCAAAAGTGTTACTATTATGGTAATAATATCTATCATAATTTTATTCTTTTTGTCAAACTTTTACAAACCCTGACGGTTTATGACAAATATCTAAAATTAATTTTATCATTTAATAAAAATTGGTTGAAATTCACAAAGTATTGTGATATACTCAAAGGGTAATCGTTTAAAAGGAGTGTATCATCTTGAAACAGTATTCACAAAATTCAATTTTCAACATTGCCGTTTTAGGTCACGGAGGTTCGGGAAAAACCACACTTGCAGATTCCGTTCTGTATTACGGTAAAGCAACCGAACGAATAGGAAAGACGGCAGATGGTACTTCGTTGCTTGATTTTGATGCAGAGGAGAAAAAACGAGGCAATTCGGTTACAACGTCGGTTTATGCACTTGAAATAGGCGGTAAAAAGTTAAATATTATTGACGCACCGGGACAGTTTGACTTTGCAGGCGGTGTTTGCGAGGCGGTTTCTGCGGCGGACTCTGCGGTTATCGTAATTTCAGGCAAGTCAGGTCTTACCGTCGGTGCCAAACAGGCTTATGAAAAGGCAAGGTCAAAAAATTTAAGCGTTGCTTTCTTCGTAGGAAAGCTTGACTCTTCCCACGCACATTTTTACCGTGTAATTTCCTCCTTGGTTGCAAATTACGGTGCGGTTGTCTGCCCGATAGTAGTGCCGTACATAGAAGACGAAACTGTAAAATGTTACGTTGACCTTATCGAAAATAAAGCGTATGCACCAAGCGGTATGGACAGAAAAGAAATGAGAATGCCTGTAAGTACCGAAATCGACCAAATGAGAGATATGTTGCTTGAAGCGGTAGCGTCGGCAGATGAAAACCTGATGGAAAAATATTTCGGCGGCGAAGAATTAACGATAGACGAAATCAAAACCGCTATTCGTAAGGCTACTATCGCTAACGAAATGGTTCCTGTATGCTGCGGTACTTCCTATAAGA
>CALGCE010000095.1 GCA_937884625.1 uncultured Clostridia bacterium | reverse complement strand
TGAAAATTCAAAGCAAAATGACCTTTCAAAACTTATATTTGCACTGGGTATACGCCACATAGGAAGCAAAGCGGCAAAACTGTTATCCGAAAGATTTTTGGATATTGACAGTATTATGTCTGCCACAGCAGAAGAACTTGAACAAATTGAGGGATTTGGCAGTATACTTGCAAAATCTGCTTATGAGTTTTTTAGACTTGAAGATACAAGGCAAATGGTTACACGGCTTAAAGAACTAGGTATTAATATGAAATCAAATAAAAGTTTGGTTGATACAAGAGTTTCGGTAATGACGTTCGTTCTTACAGGTACGTTACCGACATATAGCAGAAACGATGCGTCAGTAATAATTGAGAGTTTCGGCGGTAAGGTTTCTTCTTCGGTTTCAAAAAAGACTACCTACGTTCTTGCAGGTGAAGAAGCAGGAAGCAAACTTGATAAAGCAAATCAGTTAGGCGTAACGGTTATTGACGAGCAACAATTTAATGAAATGATAAAATAAAAAATAGCAGGGATAAAACCTTGCTATTCTTTATTCTCTCTTGGATTGTAGTTTTCTAAAAATTCTTCCCACTTTGTCTGCTCGGCTGACATATCGTCTGTACCGATTTTAGAGCGGTAAATTTCATAAACATTTTCAAATGTTTTTTTATACTGTTTTTCAAATTTTATTTTGGCACGAAGTGCTATTACAAGCATCCATACCGATAAAGCAAACAATATTACAATAGGTACTGCGTGACGCCAATAAAACGACAACTTATAACCAAAATACCCAAGAGAATCTTTCATTAAAACCGAAAAACAGAAGAACATCAACGGCAAAGGTATAATACTTAATATACTGCTTATGATTTTAAATTCTGTAAAGGTAAAAATTAAACCTGAAATTAAAAATAAGGTACAGCATCCTACGGTTATTAATGAATTTTTGTCAAGTACAAATGCATCATTTTCCATATTTACAAAAATCATCGAAACAATAAATAATAAATTTATACCCAAAGTATATATTAACGTTATGAGATAAAAAACCTTTAAGGTATTATAAAGTTTACCGTCCGTTTTAGCATATTTTATTCCATATTTTTCTTGGGTATACTCTACCCTGTTTATAATCTTTTCATATTTCTTCATAAAATCACCTTTTATATTATACTATGTACTGTTTTTCTTGACAAGCATCTTTTTTAAAAATATAATATGTGTTGGTGATTATAAATGGCAATTATTAACATAGTAATGGTTGAGCCGGAAATACCGCAAAACACCGGCAATGTTGCCCGTACCTGTGCCGCTACGGGAGCAAGACTCCATCTTGTAGGGCCTATGGGCTTTAAGATAGACGATAAAAAGCTTAAAAGAGCAGGTCTTGACTACTGGCATTATTTAGATATTACTTACTACGAAAATTTAGACGAGTTTTTCAAAAAAAACGAAGGGGCTTTTTTCTATTATACAACAAAAGCTCAACACACACATTCCGGCGTTTCATATCCTGATAACTGTTATTTGCTCTTTGGCAAAGAAACTAAGGGTCTGCCCGAAGAACTGTTAATTAAGCACCCCGAACGGTGCGTAAGAATTCCCATGGGTGAAACAATAAGAAGCCTTAACCTTTCAAATTCCGTTGCGATAGCGGTATATGAGGTTTTAAGACAGTGGGACTATCCTACACTTCAAAACGAAGGACAACTGCATAATTACCGCTGGGAAGATATTATTTAGTTAACCATTTTAAGAAATACCCATATTATGTATTGAAGTATGACTTCAAAACTTAAATGGAGGTATTTATAAATGGCTGAAACAAAATTGAACTCCGCCGATTTGCAAGGCTTCAAAGAAGCCGTTTGCATTGACGCCGGCAGAGTTTACGATTCTTGTTGCGACCGTGACTGTCTTGAAGATTTACGCTGTTTCTTCACCGAAGAAGGTCAGACCGTCATAAACACCGCAACGAGCGTTAAGCTCACAAATGCAAAAGTACTTAATGTTTTCATTGATGTTGAACCGGTTAGCTTCAATAAGGGCTTTTATTCCTGCGATTTAACATTCTTCTTCCTTGTTGAAATTGACGTTTACAACACACCGAACAGCTGTCCTACTCAAATTAACGGTATTGCAACATTCTCAAAAAAGGTTATCCTTTACGGCAGTGACGGAAATGTTCAGGTATTTTCAAGCATTAACGGCTCGGAAGCTTCGCCCTGCGACAGAACTGCCATTGCAAACTCAAACAGTCCCAAATGCGTTTTGCAGTGCGTTGACCCCGTTTGCCTTACTGCAAGAATAGGCACCGTAAGAGATGCTTATGACAATGTTCGCTTCATTCCGAAAGCCGTTACCGATTATTTAGGCGGTGAAATTGTAACAAATGCGGCAATAGGCACTCCCACGGTTTATGTTACAATAGGTCTTTTCACGATAGTACAACTTATAAGAAATGTTCAAATGCTTATTCCGGTTTACGATTTTTGCATACCCGAAAAACAGTGCGAAGATACAACCGACCAGCCTTGCGATGTCTTTAGAAAAATCAAATTTCCGACAGACGATTTCTTCCCACCCAAGACTGATAAGTGCTGTAAGTAAAAAAATAAAACTGCCCTGTCTTAAGACAAGGCAGTTTTTTATTATTATTTATACCGGAGTATCCAAAGCTTCAAATTTGCTTAAAAATTCGCTTAGCATTTTGAAGTCTTCTTTTGTTCCGCCTATCTTGTCACTCTCAAGATTAAGCGGCATTACCGGATCGTGAACACTGAGTCTTAATAAAAACCAACCGTTTTCAGTCGAAACTCTTATGCCCTCTCTGTTATCGTCCGCAACCTTTAATTTGCTGTTTTGTAAAGCAAATTTATTAAGCTAGTCTATAACCATAGACCCATAGTTTTTGAAATCTTTTACGGTTATATTATAGCGGACTTCCATTTCTTCCTTAGGCATTTTAAGTGGCTTTAATAAAGTATCAAAATCGGTACCCTTTGCAAGTTCTATGACTATTTTTGTCATAAGGTATGCACCGTCATCGAGAAAATAGTTTTCTTTAAGTGCGGCATGTCCCGAAGTTTCAATGGCAAGAGGAGTATAAATTCCC
>CALGCE010000094.1 GCA_937884625.1 uncultured Clostridia bacterium | reverse complement strand
ATCTGAGAAAGAAAAAGCAGCCATGTTCCCTTTGCTTAGGCTTTTCATGGCTGCTAAAACAAATATCATTTTTGTTTTTTACTTAAATTAGCGTTGCTAAACCATGTTAAACCATTATTCTAAGTAATAAATAAGCATTGAATTGAAAAAATAGTTACAATGCCGTACTCTATATTTTATATCTAATTATATACTAAGTCAAGCTATTTCATTTTTTACATGCATTCATATATATCATTAAATTTTCATTTCTTGAATCAATAATCTTTGTATTTTCTTTTGTTCCATCAAGTTTGATTGGATATGAATTATAAAAAGATAAGAGAATGCTGTGTCGTTCAAAAAAAGAATATGAAGCCGCTGCAAAACGAATTGATCAGGAACTGGTAAGAATTGCCGAAACTGATTCAAACGGTAATATGCTTGCAGATGTTAAAAAGAGACGAGCAGAAGAAAAACTTGTTATAAAAGCCGAAATTGATAAAAGAGGAAATGTAATCGCAGAAAGGGACAACCTGGTTTTACAACAGCAACCCAATATTCTGGAGAACCTTTACCTGAACCCATGCGGGTTTCAGCTGGTTTTGCAGTAACTGGCTTGTCTGGGAAAATTTTGATCCAAACCTGACCGCCACGCTTGATATAACGTGTCATAGCAATACGGGCAGCCTCTATCTGGTTGGAAGTTATCCACGCAGGCTCCAAAGCCTGTAAACCGAAGTCACCGTGTGTAACCGTAGTACCACGTGAAGCAGTACCGGTTAAACGACCACGCTGTACTCTGCGGTACTTTACACGTTTAGGCATTAACATTAGCGTGAACCTCCTTGCTTTTTATTGCTGCGACGGTTCTCGTTAAGAACCTCACCCTTGTAAATCCAAACCTTAACACCGATTTTACCGTAGGTAGTATCTGCCTCTGCAAAACCGTAGTCAATATCTGCTCTAAGGGTTTGAAGCGGAATAGTACCTTCATGATACTGTTCGCTTCTCGCAATTTCAGCACCGCCTAAGCGACCTGAACACTGTGTCTTTATACCTTTTACACCAAGACGCATAGCCCTGCCCATAGCAAGTTTCATCGCCCTACGGAAAGATATACGCTTTTCAAGTTGTGCCGCAATATTCTCTGCAACCAAGGTTGCGTCAGCATCGGGATTTTTAATCTCAACGATGTTGATTATTACCGGTTTTTTTAGCATATCCTGACATTTTACACGCAGTTTTTCAATTTCTGCACCGTTACGTCCGATAACTATACCCGGTTTTGCACAGTGAATGTGCAGTCTTACTCGTTTCTCGTCACGTTCGATTTCTACTTTTGAAACACCTGCTGAGGCTAATGCCTTTTTGAGGTATTTACGGAGGTTGTAGTCCTCAACCAATGTGTCTCCGAAAACAGAGTCATTGGCAAACCAACGTGAGTCCCAGTTCTTGATTATACCTACACGCAAACCGTGCGGATTAACTTTCTGACCCATAATTTAACCTCCCTTTCTTAAATCTCACGTTCTTTAAGAACGATTGTCATATGGCTTGTTCTCTTTAAGATGCGGTGTGCTCTGCCATGGTCCTTTGCACGGATTCTCTTTAAAGTAGGTCCGGGACATACAAGGCACTCTGCAACATAGAGTCTAGACATATCCATATTTTTTTCTTCGGCATTTGCCATTGCTGAATGAAGCAACTTCTCCAAATACTCACAAGCGGACTTAGGAGTAAATTTGAGAATAGCCATAGCCTTTTCAGCATCCTCGTTTCGGATTAAATCCAAAACTATTTTCACCTTACGGGGTGAAATACGGGCGTATTTAAGTGTAGCCCTTGCTTCCATAAGTTCAATCTCCTTTCGGCCGCTTACTTACCGGTTGTCTTGGCACCGGCATGACCTTTAAACGTTCTTGTCGGTGCAAATTCACCGAGTTTGTGACCAACCATATCCTCAGTTACATATACAGGAACGTGCTTACGTCCGTCGTGAACTGCAAAAGTATGTCCGACGAAATCGGGGAATATGGTAGATGAACGGCTCCAAGTTTTGAGAACTCTCTTTTCGCCTGCTTCATTCATTGCAAGAACTCTTTTGTACAAAGCGGGTTGTACGTAAGGTCCTTTTTTAACGCTTCTTCCCATTATGAAATCTCCTTTCGTCCAACTTACTTACGACGCTTTACGATATACTTATCGCTGTGCTTGTTCTTCTGACGGGTCTTGTAACCGAGTGCAGGTTTACCCCACGGGGTTACAGGTCCCGGACGTCCTACCGGTGACTTACCTTCACCACCGCCGTGCGGGTGGTCGCAGGGGTTCATTACCGAACCACGAACGGTCGGTCTCCAACCCATATGGCGCTTACGTCCTGCTTTACCGTAGTTAACGTTTGCATGTTCAGGATTTGATACGACGCCTACCGTTGCCATACATACTTCGGGAACGTTACGAAGTTCTCCCGACGGAAGACGAAGCAGTGCCATACCGTTTTCCTTTGCCATAAGTTGAGCCATATTACCTGCACTGCGTGCAAGTTGTGCACCCTTGCCGGGATATAACTCAATATTGTGTAAGAAGGTACCTACCGGAATGTTAACCAGCGGAAGTGCGTTACCTGCCTTGATGTCTGCATCAGGACCGCTTACTATCGTATCGCCGACTTTCAGGTCTTGCGGTGCGATAATGTAACGCTTCTCGCCGTCCTCGTACTGTACGAGTGCAATAAACGCAGAACGGTTGGGGTCATATTCAAGGGTAAGAACCGTTGCCGGTATTCCGAAACGCTCTCTCTTGAAATCAATAACTCTGTACTTTCTGCGGTTTCCGCCACCTCTGTGACGGACTGTTATTCTGCCGTAACTGTTACGTCCGGCATTCTTTTTAATAGGTTCAAGCAAACTTCTTTCGGGTGCTACCTTTGACAATCCGGAATAATCCATAGTTGTCATATTACGGCGACCGTTAGTAGTCGGCTTATAATGTTTTATTGCCATTTGTTTCACTCTCCTATTTTGGCTTAGCGAAGCTTTATGCTTCATACATCACCGGAAATCTTTCTTGATTTCCAACGTTCTTTATTTCTTATTAAAGCAAACCGTCAAAGAATTCAATCGGTTTAGAATCAGCCTTTAAGGTTACTATTGCTTTCTTAAAGGAAGCGGTATAACCTTCATATCTGCCCATTCTTCTTGCTTTTCCACGAACGTTGATGGTGTTTACCTTGGCAACGTCAACCTTGAACAACTTTTCAACAGCATCAGCTTCCTTACCATATGCTTTTACAACCTTTTCATTTCCAATCATTTCATCAATAAAAGTGGTCTGTGAAGCACGAATCTTTGACTGATCCACAAAAAATTTGTGAGTCTTACTGGCAATGAACGAAGCCACAAATAATGATAATGGAGTAAGCACAACCACAAGAACAGTAACTTTTATATTTACCATTGCCATCTTTCTTAAAACCATTTTTCAATCTCTCATTCCATCAATTTTCCATAAAAAAAAGAGAATCCAAAAAACGCCGGATTTTCTTTTTTTTTTGTAAAAACATTTAATTTCCTAATTATCAAACTATAAAATTATCAACGCAATTTTGTTGATAATATTCCCCCTTTTTCATAGTCAAATATCACTTCAATTT
>CALGCE010000093.1 GCA_937884625.1 uncultured Clostridia bacterium | reverse complement strand
GGAATATTTCTTACGTGCAACGTAGGAAGTGTGTAAATCGTGGTGAGCCTTATGACCGCCAAAGCCGTCATACCATTCACTGTAAAGTGTCTTTACAACGGGTGACTCGTGTGATTTACGAAGTTTAGAAGCCTTATCTTGGTCATACAAAGCCTTTGCACGAACTGCTTTAAGGTCTACCGTATCACGAACATACTGTGGCTGTATCGGCTGACCGCCACCGTTTACGCAACCGCCCGGACAACCCATTATTTCAACAAATCCCCAACCGTCGGGATTTCCTGCCTTCATTCTGTCCATTACTACCTTTGCGGCAGCGGCTCCGCTTGCAACTGCAACTTTAAGTTCCAAATCTGCAATCTTAACGGTTGCCTGTTTAAGTCCTGCGGTACCTCTTACTGCCTCGAAATCTATATCGGTATTATCTTTGCCTGTAAGCCAATCGTTAGCAGTTCTGAGTGCTGCTTCCATAACACCGCCGGTAGCACCGAAGATAACTGCGGCACCTGTATCCTCGCCGAGAGGATTATCAAATTCCTCGTCGGGAAGTGATGTGAAACTGATACCTGCACGGTCTATCATTCTGCCGAGTTCTCTCGTTGTAATGGCAATATCAACGTCGGGAACACCTGCTGCTGATTCGTCATCTCTGCCAATCTCAAACTTTTTAGCGGTACACGGCATAACTGATACTACTACTATATCCTTTGCATCAATGCCTGCCTTATTTGCCCAATAGGTCTTAATAACCGCACCTGCCATCTGTTGAGGTGACTTACAACTTGAAAGATGGTCTATCATATCGGGATAATAGAATTCGCAGAACTTAACCCAACCTGGTGAACAAGAGGTAATCATCGGGAGAACTCCGCCGTTCTTGACACGCTCTACCAACTCGTTTGCTTCTTCGACTATCGTAAGGTCTGCCGCAAAATCGGTATCAAAGACCTTATCAAAGCCAAGTCTGTGAAGTGCGGATACCATTTTACCCTCAACGTTAGTACCGATAGGCATACCGAAACATTCGCCCAAAGTAGCACGGATAGACGGAGCGGTTTGAACAACGACCGTCTTTTTCGGGTCAGCAAGTGCTTCCCAAATCTTATCGGTATCGTCCTTTTCTGTAAGTGCACCTGTAGGACATACGGCAGTACACTGACCGCAGGAAATACAAGGTGTATTATTAAGCGAAAGGTTAAATGCCTGACCGATATTGGTATCAATACCACGGTCATTAGCACCTATAACGCTTACATACTGCTCTTTACAAACCGCAACACAGCGACGGCAAAGAATACATTTATTATTATCCCTTACAAGGTGCGGAGTAGAAGTATCGAGTTCGTACTTCGGCTTAAAGCCCTCAAAGGTAGTATCTTCTACACCGTAATCACGGCAAAGTTTTTGAAGTTCGCAATTTGTGGAACGGACGCAGGAAAGACATTTCTTTTCGTGGGTTGAAAGAATAAGTTCAAGTGTGGTCTTTCTTGCTTTCTGGATTTTTTCAGAATTGGTAAGTACCTCCATACCCTCACTTACGGGGTAAACGCAGGCGGTAACAACACGGAAACCTCTGCCCTCGTTAGCCTCAACAACGCAGATACGACAAGCACCTATCTCATTCTTTTCTTTCATAAAGCAGAGTGTCGGAATTTCAACACCTGCTATGCGGGCTGCTTCAAGAATAGTGGAGCCCTTTGGTACGCTTACTGCTATACCGTTAATTTTTACGTTAATCATATCCATTTTATTTACGGCTCCTTTCTTAAATCTTACTGATAGCCTTAAACTTACAGTTGCTCATACATACGCCACATTTAACGCACTTGTCAGGGTCAATTTCGTAAGACGGAAGTTTATGACCTTCTGCAACGTAATCTGTCTTGTGAATTGTAGATGCAGGACAGTTTTTAGCACACATACCGCAACCGATACACTTATCTTTATCAATTGTAAAGGTAAGCAAATCTTTACAAACACCTGCCGGACACTTCTTATCAACAACGTGGGCAACATATTCTTCTCTGAAAAATTTGAGTGTTGCAAGAACGGGGTTTGGAGCAGTCTGTCCGAGACCGCACAAAGAGTTCTGCTTAATGTACATACAAAGTTCTTCAAGTTTATCAATATCTTCAAGTGTGCCCTTGCCTTTGGTAATTTTATCGAGCATTTCAAGAAGTCTTTTTGTACCTACACGGCAGGGTGTACACTTACCGCAGGACTCGTCAACCGTAAATTCAAGGAAGAATTTAGCCATATCGACCATACAGTTGTCTTCGTCCATAACTATAAGACCGCCCGAGCCCATCATACAACCGATAGCCGTAAGGTTATCGTAATCAACTTCGGTATCAATAAGGGATGCCGGTATACATCCGCCCGACGGACCGCCTGTTTGAGCGGCTTTGAACTTTTTCCCGTTCGGAATACCGCCGCCGATATCCTCAATAATATGACGGAGTGTAGTACCCATAGGAATTTCAACAAGGCCTGTATGCTTTATTTTACCGCCGAGTGCAAATACCTTTGTACCCTTTGACTTCTCGGTTCCCATAGATGCAAACCAATCGGCACCTTTAAGGATAATCTGCGGAATATTTGCAAAGGTTTCAACGTTGTTTTCAACCGTCGGTGAGTTGTAAAGTCCCTTAACGGCAGGATAAGGCGGACGTGGACGTGGTTCACCTCTGTTACCCTCGATAGCGGTCATAAGTGCGGTTTCCTCACCGCAAACAAATGCACCTGCACCAAGACGGATATAAAGGTCAAAATCAAATCCAGAGCCGAAAATATCTTTACCCAAAAGACCGTACTCACGAGCCTGATTAATAGCAATCTGCAAACGTGCTACTGCGATAGGATACTCTGCACGTACATAAACGTAACCCTTTGTAGCACCTATTGCATAACCTGCTATTGCCATAGCCTCGATAACGCAGTGCGGGTCGCCCTCTAAAACGGAACGGTCCATAAATGCACCGGGGTCGCCCTCGTCGGCATTACATACGACGTACTTTTGCGGTGCCTTATTAGGTGCACAAAGCGACCATTTAAAGCCTGTCGGGAAGCCACCGCCACCACGACCACGAAGTCCTGAATCGGAAATACACTTTATAACGTCTTCCGGCGTCATTTCGGTAAGTACCTTACCGAGTGCCTGATAACCGTCCATCGCTATGTATTCGTCGATATTTTCAGGGTCTATTACACCGCAGTTACGAAGAACTACTCTGTTTTGTGATTTATAGAATGCCGTATCGCCGAGAGATACATTTCCTATAATCTCCTCGGTATTAACACCCGTATCGTTATAAACAAGACGCTCAACTACACGTCCTTTAAGCAGATGCTCCTCAACTATTTCCTTTACGTCATCTGCCGTAACTCTGCTGTAAAATGTTCCGTCCGGATAAATAATTACGACCGGTCCCAATGCACAAAGACCGAAGCATCCGGTTTGGACAAGTTTGATTTCATCGCTAAGTCCGTTAGCCTTAATATTTTCTTCGAAGGCTTTTTGAATAGACTTACTGCCTGATGAAGTACAACCTGTACCGCCACAAATAAGTACTTGTGAACGAATCATATTTCTACCTCCCCATTAATCTTTTCGGTTGGCTATCGTGTATTCTGATACGACTTTGCCACCCTTAATATGTTTTTCAACAACCTCTTTTGCCTTTTCGGCTGTCATCTTAACATAGGTAACCTTTTCCTTACCTGCTTCGTATACCTCAACAACAGGTTCGAACTGACAAATGCCGATACAGCCTGTTTGAGATACGGTTACTCTGTTTGATAGACCGTTGTTGCTAACCTCCTCAACGAAAGTATTGAGAACCGGACGTGCACCTGCCGCTATTCCGCAAGTAGCCATTCCCACTACTATACGAACGTCGCCCGAACCCTCACGAAGAACTACCTTATCCTTCATTTTGTCTTTGATTGCCTGCAATTCAGCCAATGATTTCATATATATTGCTCCCTTTCTGTAGTTTGTTTATTTATTTAAAGTTCTCGGAATACTGCTCACACAAATATTCCTCGACCCATTTAATAACCTCATAACTGTTTAACGGAACTTCCCCTAACATTTCACGCATTTGACGGGTATCGAGTGATACTTCATTTTCTCCTTTGGTATGAACAAACAAAAAGTTTGTATCGGGGTGTCCCTGTATTAAAGTGGTAATCGTCGATACTGTATCGCCAAGCGGTGTAAAATCCATATGATTTTTATTAAAGACCGCCTTTACAGTAGTACCGTGATTGTCGTCGGTTCTTGATGTGATTTCAAAACTTCCGTCTGTCTGTTCTGCTGAAAGTTTTAAAAGCGGAATACCGAGCCCTACATTTCTTGTAGTCCTTGTAGTATAAAAAGGATTGGTTACCGACTTTAACACATCTTCCGTCATACCGCAACCGTCATCACGAATGACAAGCGTAAGTATATCGTTATCCTCATTTATCAGTATTTCTACAATCGAGGCACCCGCCTTTACCGAATTTTCGGATATATCAAGAATATTAAGTGACAGTTCTTTCATTTTTTTACCTTAAATAATCTATTAGTTTCTTACTCACAAAAGCACTGCTATAAGGCTTATCGCAAAGTTCAAAAAAGTTTTCTTTATCCCTTATATTTTCAAGATAATGTGCATCTGAACTTACAACAATTTTTTTATTTTCAAGACCGTATTTTTGTGTGTACTCGGCAATTTTTACACTGTTGTTAAACTCTACTGCACTAAATATCGGCGTTTCGGGAAAAGTTCCCAAAACTTCTATTATGCCGTTAGATTGCCTATCTATATGTGCAGGATAGCATATTCCACCGTATTTACCGACAATTTTCGGCACTTCTTCCAAAGAAACGTCAGTAGCATTCGACAACAAATTTTCATCAATTCCTATTACGTTATCTTCACAGTCTAAAATAAGTTGGTCGCCGAATATATCGGTACGGTTTTTTATAAGTATTCGCCTTGAATTTATTTCCTCATCAAAGGAAAGTGCATATTGGAGGGTGGAAAACAAGCATATAACGTGGATATCCTCTGCGGTGGTAAGTTCCATACCTGCTATCGGAATTATACCGTAACGCCTTGCTGCAACAAAAAAAGCAGGACAGTTTTTGCAGGTGTTATGGTCTGTAAGAGCGACAATATTAAGTCCGCAAAGGGAAGCCATACCTGCTATATTATTAGGTGTATTGTCATTATCTGCACAAGGTGACAGGCACGAATGTATATGCAAATCATAATAATACTTATTCATAATACCTTACCGGATATTTTAACCGCCGTTTCAAATGACGGCAGACTGGAATAAAGAATATTTACGCCTTTTTCATTTGCAACATCTATTATATCCTGCTCTAACTTCACGCCCTCTGCAAGTATTACACACGATGTATCCGCAAGTGTTGCTACCGCAACCACATTTACGTTTGACATAATGGTAATCCAAGCGTTATCTTCATTTGCTCTGCCCATTACCCAACTGAGCAGGTCGCCTATATAAGCACCTTTTACCTCCCTTTCGGGAAAAGGCATACAGCAAATATCAAAATCGCAGGTTTCACAAAGTTCCTTAACCGTCATTTTTACCGTTCTCCTTTAAAGACATAAAAATGCAGTTTTCAGCCTTCGCTTCGCCCTTAACCACATCTTCGGCAAAAGCCCTGCACGTAGGTGCACCGCAGGAGCCACAGTCGGTATTCGGCAGCATATCCTTTAATTTCTGAATGTCTGCCATCATACGCATTGACTCCGCCATATTATCACTGAGCCTTGATATCGGACTGTATTCGGGCAACTTATCAAACAAATAATTATCAGGTATATATAAATCATATTTACCCAAAAAATTTTGAGATACAGGCAGGTCCCGTCTTAACCCTCGTAACCTTGCCTTTGCGATAAACGGGTTTTGCATGGTCATAACACCGCCTACGCAACCGCCCGTACAGGCGTTGAGTTCAATGAATTCAAGTTGCGGTATGTTACCGTTTTCTATCTGGTCAAGAACTTTATTAACGTTCTCAATACCGTCAGCCGCAAGGTACTTTTCATTGAAAATAGCCGTTGCTTCGCCACCCGAAGTCGCCCAACCTATGCCAATCATTCCCGATTCGCAAATCGTCTTAATTTCGTCTTCCTGCGACATTTTACTTATAAGCATAAAGTATATATCACTGATTGAAACTACTTCGTCTATTTTACTTTTATAATTTGCAAAACCGTTTTTAACGTAACTTACCTTTGCAGGACACGGCGAAATAAAGCAAACTCCTATATCTGTTTCTTTAAGTTCGGGGTGTTCTTTAAGTGCCTTTTCCCTTGCAAGCGACGCTGCCACCTCAGACGGCGGTAACATATGTATTACGTTATCGCTAAGCGACGGAAAACGCAGACTTATAAGTCTTAACACAGCAGGACAAGCCGAACTGATGGCAGGTTTTTTAACACCGTCGGTTTTAAGGTATAGTCTTGTATACGCAGACACAAGTTCTGCTGCTTTCGACACCTCAAATACATCGTCAAATCCGATTTTAAGCAGTCCGTCAAGGACAATATCAACGTCCTCTAAATTATCGAACTGACCGTAAAGTGTAGGTGCAGGAAGTGCAATTTTATACCTAAACCGCTCCATACTTTCAAGTTTACTGCATATTGCTCTTTTTGCCTTATGCCCACACACCCTGATACATTCACCGCAGTCAATACATCTTTCATCGTTTATGACGGCGTGACCGTCCTTAATCCTTATTGCCTCTGTCGGACAGTGGCGTAAACAGGTAGTACAGCCGGTGCATTTATCACGGTCAAGCAACACGGAATGTTCGTATTTATCCATATTATCACACTACCGAATATTTACTCGCATTGTTATTTCGGTACCCTCGCCCACTACGGAATTTATCTCCATAGTATCGCTGTACCTCTTCATATTCGGTAATCCCATACCCGCACCGAAACCGAGTGAACGAATAGTATCGGTTGCAGTAGAATATCCCTCCTGCATAGCCTTATTTATATCGGATATTCCGGGTCCGTTATCTTTAAGGACTAACTCTATATAGTCCTCAAAAACACGCACGTCGGCAACGCCGCCACCGGCGTGGATTACCATATTAATTTCTCCCTCGTACATCGCAATGGAAACTCGACGTATTATTTCGGGAGACAATCCCAATCTTCTTAAAATTTTCTTGATTTGTACCGAAGCCTGACCGGCAGAAGTAAAATCTTCCCCGTCGACGTCAAAATGAAAAACTAACTCTTCACTCATCTTTTGTCTTATTCCTTACAAGACCGTTGGAATACAGTATTCCGCAAGCCTCGTAAAGCCTTTTTTTAGTCTGCATAATAACTATACCGCTGTCTCTCGCAAGATTTAACATTTCTTCGGTAGGCATTTTAGAACGCACAAAAACGATACAAACCATATCCATCATTTCCGCAGTTCTTATAACCTGCGGATTAACAAGACCTGTAAGCAATACCGCTTGGTCCTTAACGTAGGCAAGAACGTCACTCATAAGGTCACAACCGCAAGCGGAGTATACGTGACGTCCCAAGTTCTCCTCACAGCAAAGAACTTCGGCATCGAGCAAATCTTTCATTGTACAGATTTTCATAAATTATTATCCCTTAATTCTCTAAACACTAAAAAATCAATCAGTCTTTATACTTTTCGAGTATGCCCTCAACATCATCAACAGTAAGTCTTCCGTAAACGTCGTCGTTAACTGTAAGTACAGGTGCAAGACCGCATGCACCTATGCAACGGCAGGCAGTAAGTGAAAACTTACCGTCAGGTGTACACTCATCGGCACCAATGCCGAGTTTCTCGCTTAACTTATCAAATATCGGTCCTGAGCCCTTAACGTAGCAGGCAGTACCCAAACAAACGGAAATGTTATATTTACCCTTTGGGGAGAGTGAAAATTGAGCATAGAAAGTAGAAACGCCGTAAACCTTTTCAAGCGGTACGTCCATACCCTCTGCAATCATTTCCTGTACTTCAATCGGCAGATAGCCGTAAATATCCTGTGCTTTTTGCATTACTACCATAAGGTTGGTTTTGTCATACTTATACTCGTCAATGACCTTCAAAAGTTGTGCTTCCTGTTCGGCAGTGCCTTTAAACGGAAGTTTACCGATTTTTTTCTTCATTAACAGTTCCTCCTTAAATATTACAGCATCATAAAACTATATGATTGTTATAATTCTGTCAATCATAATGATAACACATAATTTCAATTTTGAAAAGGCTTTTTTTAAAATTAATTAAATTTTTCGACATTTTATTTAAAACATTCAAATATTTTTCCAAGTATTTGCTAATATACAAAAAAGTCCCTCGCTTTTCGAGGGACTTTTAACATCTTTTTACTTTCTTAAAGCAATTACGTTTGCAACAAGTGCCAACACAAAGAACAGGATTGCAACATATTTGGTTATGCGTGCAAGTGTAGCATCAAACGTGCGGGCCTTGTTTTTAGAAAGGAACGTATCCGCACCGCCTGAAATAGCACCGTTTATTCCCGAACGGTGACCCTGTTGAAAAAGAATTACGGCGATAATTATTAAAGATACCAATATGACGGCTATTCCCAAAATAATTTCCCAAACACTCATTTTTATACCTCCAAACCGTATAAATCAATATAAAAAGTCAAAATAATTTTCGTAAAATATATAATACCATAATATTTTAAAATTTGCAACCATTTTTTATTTTATATCAAAATTTTCCGCATCAAGAGTAAGATTAGGATTATAATACGGGTCTCCTGCTTCAAGTTCTTTTTTCCAACGGCTTTGAAATCTTTGGACCTCGCTTACAAAACGTTTGCGTTTTTCAGGAGAAGTATCATCTCCTCTTGAAACGGATTCATAATGATAAAGTTCTGCATACGGCGTAAAAGTTATCAGATATCCTGCTTTTCTGATACGCATACAAAGGTCTATATCGTTAAATGCAACCTTAAATGTTTCGTCAAGACCGTTTACCTGCTCAAACACGTCTCTTCGCATCATCATACAAGCGGCTGTTACCGCCGTTAAATTCTGCTGATAAGCAGCCCTGCCGAAATATCCTGCAGTGCCTCTCGGTTGATGTTTAAATGAATGTCCGGCAAGTGTAAGAACGCCCAAAACCACACCCGCATGCTGGATAGTATTATCAGGATAATAAAGCATAGCACCAACTGCACCGACATCATTTCTTTGTGAGTACATAAGCATTTCCTGTATCCAATCGGGGGAGATAACCTCTATATCATTGTTAAGAAGAATGATGTGCTCACCGCTTGTAAATTTAAAGCCGTAATTATTAATAGCCGAGTAATTAAACTCATTGGGCTCAGGTTTGTAAACTACTACCTTTATATTTGAATACTTATCAAGAGTCTTGTAGTATTCAAAAGTTTCCTCATTACTGTTATTTTCAACTATTATTATTTCATAATTTTTATAAGTGGATTTTTTGGTGATGGAATCAATACAGCGTGAAAGGTCTTCTATGTGATTGTAGTTCGGAATGATTATGGAAACGAGCGGATTTCCCGTTATCTCATATCTGATTCTGTAAATATTCGGGTGAACGGCAGAACTTTCAACAGTACCTTTAAGTCCTACCCTTTCAAGATGTTCGCTTACCGCATTTATTCCTGCCGTAATTGTGTACGGCTTGGCATACGGGTCAGATGCGACAGAAACACTGCTTACCCTCCAATGATAAAGCACTTTTGGAATATGAACAATATGTTTTGCCTGTTCGGTAAGCCGTAAAACCAAATCGTGGTCTTGGCTTCCGTCAAATTCCTTTCTGAAACCGCCTACTTTTTCGAGCAAATCTCTGCTGAACACCGTAAAATGACAAATATAGTTATTTGCCCTTAAATTATCGGGTGCAAAGTCCGGCTTGAAGTGCGGATCAAATAATCTTCCGCCAACCTTTTCAAACTTGTCCTCATCGCAGTAAATAAAATCGGCGTTTTCTTCGCAAATTACCTTTGCATACTCAAATAATGCACTTGAATGTAAAAGGTCATCGTGGTCAAACAGGGCAATATAATCGCCCGAAGACATTTCTATACAGACATTTGTATTCTCCGATATGCCTTTATTTTCTTCAAGTTTTTTATACTTAATTCGGCTGTCCCTTTTGGCTGATTGTTTACAGTATTCGCCAACGTAAGAGAATTCATCGGTACTGCCGTCCGCCAAACAAAGTTCCCAATTCGAATAAGTCTGGCACTCTACCGACGCTATCATTTCTCTTAATAAGTCTTCGGGAGTATTGTAAAGAGGTACCAAAATGCTGAACTTAACGTCCCTTTTAAATTCATAATTGCTTTCAGCCTTACGTCTTTCCTTTGAAATATCGTCTTTTATTACCGCTTTACCAACGTATCTACCTACCGTTCTTGTCTTAAAACGTTTATACACAGCCTTAGGACCGCTTAATAACAACATTTTTGTCCCTCTGCAAATTCGTGTAAGAGTACGGTTTTTAAAAACAATAGGCTTTATTTTACCCGTAATTTTTCTCATGGGTGCAGTAACTCGCCAAGAAAAAGTGCTTAATAGTTCCTGCTTTTGGGCCTCAACAGTCGCTATGCGGTCATTTGCGTTAGAAATTGCTTTTTTGTATTCGTCAATCTGTGAATTAAGCAGACAGATTTTCTCATCAAGAGTGCCGATTTTCTCGTTGAAACTGCTTTTTAAAATATCCGTTTCTCGCTTTTGCTTCTGCTCATTATAAAGCGACTGCCTTTTTTGAAGTTCATAAAGGTCTTTCGGTGTAAACCCAAACTTCTTTTCTGCAATGTCTAAATAAGCCTTATCGTTCAACAATTCGGAAAACTTTGCAATCGCTAAAACAGGATTGCTTTTGAGAGGAAAAATTCTGTCAATCAAAATAAAAGCCTTTTCAAGTTCTGTTTCTGAATGTGTATGCTCACCTTTCAGTTTCAAGCAATCCTCAAAAGCCTTTAAAAATAATTCATCGGGACATAAACCGATTACCTTGTCAATAATGCGTGCATATTCGGTATCGTGGGCAATCCACTTTTTTTCATTCATTGAACTGTTACTGTCCGAATGTACACGTACAATTGTAAGCGGACTTTCCATAATATAAACAGAACCTGTAAGCAGTATGCGAAGCCACAAATCAAAATCGTGCAAATAACACATAGAAACATCGTGATTTCCTACTTGTTTTAATGTTTCTGCTTTTACAAGCACACTGCAATGACATAAATGATTTGGATTATCTAAAAAATACCGCAACATTTTTTCCTGCGGCATATTTTCAAGATTATAAATATCTTTATAATTGCTGTATTTCTCATTTGCAGGATTTCCATTTTCATCTATTATATCTACCTGCGTAAAGCAGGCTACATACTGCGGATTGTTTTCAAGAAATTCTACCTGTTTTTCTATTTTTTCACTTACCCATAAATCGTCTGCATCAATATGTGCTATATACTCGCCTTTGGATAACCCAATTGCACGGTTGCAGGTATAAGAAATATGGCGGTTCTTGTCATTTTGATAAACTTCAAGGCGGTCATCGTCTATTGACTTCAAAATTTCAAAAGTGCTGTCCGTTGAACCGTCATCTACGACTATTACCTGCAAATTTTTATACGTTTGTGCAAGTACTGAACGTACCGTTTGCTCTATATAC
>CALGCE010000092.1 GCA_937884625.1 uncultured Clostridia bacterium | reverse complement strand
CTTGTTCAATTCTGGAAACATAATTTCTCGAAATCCCTAATTTTTTGCTTTTTTGGCTTTAATCGTTCTTGTCAGTGAAATATGACCGTGTTTTTGTTCCGAGATACTGTTTTCATAACGCATTTTTTCTTCTTTTGCTATGCGTTCACGTTCTGCCATTGCGGTTTTTGCATTCTCTTTCCAGTCGCAAAACAGTGCAAATATGATTACTTCGTCAGGTCTTATTTCTGCAAAACCCTCCGATATAAATGCTTCTTTCCACACGCCGTCAGATTTTATGCGTACTGAGTTTTGAGTGATGGAGGTTACCATCATTTGATGACCTTTAAGTATACACAGTTCGCCATCGTCGGTATGGCATATTAAAGATTCGATATATCCGTCAAAAAATTCTTTTTCAGGGGTTATTATTTCAAGTCTGTATTCGCTCAAAAGTATTCCCCCTATGAAATTTCTTTTGCCTTTTCTATTGCTTCGTTTATAGTTCCAACCATTGAAAATGCAAGTTCGGGAATATCGTCAACCTCTCCGTCAATTATCATACGAAAACCCTCTATCGTGTCTTCGAGTTTTACAAATTTACCCTCTACACCCGTAAAAGATGTTGCAACGCTCATAGGTTGAGATAGAAAATTTTGAATTTTTCTTGCTCTGTAAACCGTAAGTCTGTCCTCAGGGGAGAGTTCCTCCATACCTAAAATTGCTATAATGTCTTTGAGTTCATTGTATCTTTGTAAACATTCCTGTACACGCCTTGCGGTATTATAGTGCTTTTTGCCCACTATCTCAGGCTCTAAAACACGGCTTGTTGATTCGAGAGGGTCAACGGCAGGATAGATGCCCTGTTCTGCAATACTTCTTGAAAGTACGGTAGTAGCATCAAGATGGGTAAAAATAGTAGCGGGGGCAGGGTCTGTAAGGTCGTCCGCAGGTACATATACCGCCTGAACGGAGGTAATAGAACCGTTATTTGTAGATGCAATTCTCTCTTCAAGTTCGCCGAGTTCGTTTGCAAGGGTAGGTTGATAACCTACCGCACTCGGAAGTCTGCCGAGTAGGGCACTTACCTCGTTGCCTGCCTGTACAAATCTATATATGTTGTCAATAAACAACAGTACGTCCTGATGTTTTTCGTCCCTTAAATATTCCGCCATGGTAAGCCCCGTCATAGCAACCCTCATACGGCTGCCCGACGGCTCGTTCATCTGTCCGAATACCATGGTGGTCTTATCAATAACGCCTGACTCAGCCATTTCATGATAAAGGTCATTACCCTCACGGGTACGCTCTCCTACACCTGTGAATACTGAATATCCACCATGCTCTGTAGCAATATTGTGGATAAGCTCCTGAATAAGAACTGTCTTACCTACTCCAGC
>CALGCE010000091.1 GCA_937884625.1 uncultured Clostridia bacterium | reverse complement strand
TAATAAGCGGAAAACCTGTTTTTTCTTTTATTTCATTAATAACGGTTTCTTTATCGTTTCGGTATTTTCTTGCACGGAATTTAATACAGTCAAGTACGGGAAGTCCTGCACTTTTAAGTACATCCTTGAAAACCGCCTTATCCATACCCACACCGGCAGAAAGTATATCGCAACCAATATAGGGAAGTCCCAAAAATTCAAGATAACCCGAAAGTGTACCGTCCTCGCAGTTAGTTCCGTGTACTATCGGGAAAGCAAGGTTTACTTCAACGTCTTTTTTCTTTGAAAACATACCTTTATTAAGGAAGTGCATAAATACACCGTTTTCAGTCTTTATAAAGGTTATTTTTTCGCAGTCGGATAAAAGTTTCGGCAAATCTCTGTAATGTTCAATTTCAAACAGTTTTTCGCCTGTATACATTATACCGTCCTTGGAAACGTATACGGGTGTTACGTCATACTTTTCCCTGTTTATTGCACGCATAGCCTGAACCGCCGATATAATCGACACCTCGTGTTCAACCGAACGGCAACCGAAAAATACTGCAATGTTTGTTTTCATAAATCAAGACCTCACTAATTAAGATAATTATCGGGTAAATCGTTTTCAATTAAAAGTATACTGTTCTTATCGGCAATGGGCAGATATATATTCATACCCTCTGCAAAACTTGACACAACATAAACATTTTCTTTATTAAAATCTGTTGTATTAATAGCATCTATCATAGGTTTTGAGCGGTTTTTACCGACTAATATTATTATATCACAATACTTTGCCGCCGCAAGACCCAAAGAGTAATTGCTTTCATATTCCTTAACACCCAGTTCTATAAGACCGGGCGTAATAATAACCTTTTTCATTCCGTCAAATGAAGATAAAACCTTTACCGCTTCAAGACAACCTTCGGGGTTGGCATTATAAGCATCGTCTATAAGAAGTGAGCCGTTTTTAAAGGATTTGAGTTGCAGTCGGTGTTCGGTGGGTTTAAGTGAGCCTACCGCAAATTTTATATCCTCTGCCGAAACCCCTAAAATATGGGCAATAACACATGCCGATAAAATATCTGCTACACTGTGTTTGCCGAGCAGTCTTGTATTAACGGTAATTCTGTCGTCTTTGAGTACAAGGTCAAAGGTAGAGCCGTCTGCACCGTAGTTTACGTTTTCTGCTCGGTAGTCGGTATTATCGCCGAACACTAAAACGTCTTTTCTTTGTGAAATTCTCTCACTTATACCGATACTGTCAAGATTTGCAATACAAACGCCGTTGTTTTTTGAAACCTCGTCGGCAAGTTCGAATTTAGTTTTAAACACGTTGTCAACCGACTTAAACGTTTCAAGGTGCTGTGCACCTACAGAGGTGATTATTCCGTACTTTGGGTGTGCTATATCGCAGATTTCTTTTATGTCGCCGATATTTTTAGCACCCATTTCGCAAATAAATATTTGAGTATTTGGTTTTATGCTTTCCCTTACCGTTCTTACAACACCCAAAGGCGTGTTAAAGCTTTTAGGTGTACAAACGGTATTGAATTTTTCGCTTAAAATTCGGTTTAATATAAATTTGGTAGTAGTTTTGCCGAAGCTTCCCGTAATTCCTATTACCTTTAATTTGCCGTTTTCTCTTAAAATTCTTTTTGCATCGTTTATATAGTAACGGTTAAAGGCTTTTTCAATAGGATAGGTTAAAAGATAAGACAAAAGACAGATTAAGGGCGAAACAAAACAAAAAGCCGATAAAACGATAAAGGCGATTTCACCCGCCATATTATCTGTAAACAAAACAGTTAAAACAAGCAAAACGGCAATAAAGATTAAAGCCGCCGCATAGAGCCTTTTAATTCTTCCCGTAAATTTAAGCCCGATTATTGATTTTTTCTTCGTCTTTAACGATAAAATTATCCGTACCGCCAAAATTATAACGGCAAGGCATAAAAGTATTATATATTTCTTCGCAAGATAAAAAGACGAGCATACACAAAAAAGGAAAGTTTCCGCCAAAATGCTCAGCATATAAGACGAGTCTATCCACTTTAAGTATCTTGACGGAAAACACGAATTTTGCTGAAGCATCTGAAACTGTTTATAAAGCGAAAACATCGCCGATAAAGAAAGTATAAAAGCAAAAAAAACAGTTAATACGGTCATTTTTATCTCCTTACTTTATAAAACTTCTCAAAATCGCCGCCGCTTCATACGGCTTTTCCAAAAACGAATAATGTCCCGTGCCCTTAATTACGCAAAGTCCCGCATCGGGGATAAGCTTTTCGATAATTTTATTCGTATAGAAGAATCCCGTAACAGA
>CALGCE010000090.1 GCA_937884625.1 uncultured Clostridia bacterium | reverse complement strand
TATTAAAGAATATATCCTCAAGATACAGTGCCATTATAACTCCGCCGTTTACGCCGTTTACATCGTCCTCAGGGAACAAAAACGCAAATACCACTGCAAGTATCAAAATACTAAAAAACCAAATTTTTTCATAGAGAGAAAAGAAGTCCCACAACTGCTTTCCCCTTTTTAAAATGCCGTTTTTCATATTCTATATCTATTCTGCCAGACGTTTGGCAAAGTCGGCGAGTTCTTTGTCGCTGAAAAATTCAATCGTGAGGGTTCCTCTGCCGTTGCTTGTCGGTTTTATGTAAACCTTTCGATGCATTTCATTTTTAAGAGAAAGTTCGACCTCGCTGTAATAATTATCCTTTTTCTTAACTTTGCCCGACGGCTTTGCCGACCTTTTAGAAACAGCCGCCATTTTTTCAAGTTCACGCACCGATGCACCGTCCGACGCAAGTAAGAGCATACGCTGACGGACACTCTCATCGTCACACGAAAGCAACGCCCTTGCGTGACCTGCGGAAATGGTACCCATTCTAAGTGCTTCAAGTTCCGTATCGGTTAAATTTAAAAGCCTGAGTGCATTTGTGACCGCACTTCTTGACTTGCCGACCTGCTCTGCAACCTCTTCCTGCGTTAATCCGTAGGTATCAATGAGGCTCTTATAACCCAGTGCTTCTTCGACCGCATTAAGGTCTTCTCTCTGCAAATTTTCTATTAAGGCTAGTTCCATTAACGCCTTATCGTCTATTTCTTTTATTATGACGGGAACACGGTCAAGTCCTGCCAAACGACAAGCCCTCCATCTGCGTTCACCTGCTATAATCTGATATGTACCGCCTGTTGTAGGGCGTACCACAATAGGTTGAATAAGACCGTGTTTTGATATACTGTCTGCTAGTTCCGACAACGCTTCCTCGTCAAAATCTTTACGTGGTTGTTCTCTGTTCGGCTCTATTTCGTTAAGTTTTATGTAAACCGCACCCTCGCTATCGGTTGCGTTTTCATTGAATAGGGATTCAAGTCCCCTGCCACGTCCGCCTTTTTTAACTGCCATTGTTTAATCCTCTCTTTCTCATTTACTGCATCCATACATTTTTTCTGCCCAATATGCTTTAGGAAGTTTACCC
>CALGCE010000089.1 GCA_937884625.1 uncultured Clostridia bacterium | reverse complement strand
GAACAGGATATATTTCCACGTCCCTGTTGTAGTTTACGGTGGTCTCGCCGTAAGCTTCAAGGTGGAACGGGTCTATCATATTAACATCGTTAAGGTCGGCAGTTGCCGCTTCGTAAGCAACATTTACGGGGTGTTTGAGCGGTAAATTCCATATTGGGAATGTTTCAAACTTCGCATAACCCGCCTTAATTCCCCTTTTATGCTCGTGATAAAGTTGTGAAAGGCAAGTAGCCATTTTACCGCTTCCCGGACCGGGGGCAGTAACAACCACCAACTGACGCTTTGTTTCTATGTAATCGTTTTTGCCGAATCCGTCCTCGCTGACTATTAGCGGAATATTGGCAGGATAGTCATTTATCGGATAATGGCGGTAGACCTTAATCCCAAGAGATTTAAGTCTTTTTTCAAAGGCGAGTGCCAAGGGTTGTCCCGTATAGCAGGTTATTACTACACTTCCCACAAAAAGACCTATTCCCCTGAATGCGTCAATAAGACGCAAAGTGTCAAGGTCGTAGGTAATACCAAGGTCGCCCCTGCGTTTGTTTTTCTCTATCGCATCGGCATTTATGACGATTACGATTTCCGCTTCGTCTTTAAGTTGCAACAGCATTTTTACCTTTGAATCAGGCTCAAATCCCGGAAGAACACGGGAAGCGTGATAATCGTCAAACAGTTTACCGCCGAACTCCATATAAAGTTTTCCGCCGAAAAATTTAATTCTGTCACGGATATTCTGTGATTGAAGCCTTATATATTCGACGTTATCAAAACCTGTTTTAGCCACAAAAGAAGCCCCCTTTGGTATAATAAGTAATTATACCAAAGAGAGCCTTTTTTTTCAAGTAAATTTTTAATTTGCCAAATTATGCTTTTTGCATAATGTTTCTGAAATCGTCGCCCGAAATTTTTTCGTTATCAAACAGGCATTTTGCAACCTCGTGAAGTTTCGGCATATTTTCTTGGAGGAGTTTCAAAGCCTTTTTGTACTGTGCCATAACTACCGACTCGATTTCTTCGTCAATAGCGGCGGCGGTCTTTTCGGAGTAGTTAGGTGTAGAGGAGAAATCCCTGCCTAAAAATACCTCGTTATTATCGTGACCGTAGGTGACAAGTCCCAACTTATCGCTCATACCGAACTTGGTTACCATCTTGCGTGCAAGGTCGGTAGCACGTTCTATGTCGTTAGATGCACCTGTGCAGACATCATCTTGGGTGAGTTGCTCTGCCGCACGTCCGCCCAAAAGCGAACAAATCTGTTCAAGAATTTGATTTCTTGAAGTATGCCCTTTTTCGTCCTCGGGCAGATACATAGTATAACCTGCCGCCATACCACGCTGAATAATGGAAATCTGATGAACGGGGTCTTGTGTTGGCAGGAAGTAGGATACGATTGCGTGACCTGCCTCGTGGTAGGAAGTAACAAGTTTATCCTTATCCCTTACAACGTGGGACTTCTTCTCTGTACCCATAACTACCTTTATGGTAGCCTCCTCGATTTCTTCCTGCGTAATCGCCTTTTTGCCGTGACGGACTGCAAGAAGTGCCGCCTCGTTAAGCAGGTTTTCAAGGTCTGCACCCGTAAAGCCTGACGAAGACTTTGCAATGGTTGCAAGGTTTACATCGGGACCTAACGGCTTACCCCTTGAATGTACCTTTAATATCTCCTCTCTGCCCTTTACATCAGGATAGTTTACTGTTATCTGACGGTCAAATCTTCCCGGACGCAACAACGCACGGTCAAGTATATCGGGGCGGTTGGTAGCCGCCATTACTATAACGCCCTCGTTTGCACCGAAACCGTCCATTTCAACAAGCAGTTGGTTAAGGGTTTGCTCACGCTCATCGTGACCGCCTCCAAGACCTGCTCCTCTTTGTCTGCCGACTGCGTCTATCTCGTCAATAAATATAATTGCAGGGGCATTTTTCTTTGCCTCGCCGAAAAGGTCACGCACCCTCGACGCACCGACACCTACGAACATCTCAACGAAATCCGAACCCGATATTGAGAAAAACGGTACTCCCGCTTCTCCTGCTACCGCACGGGCAAGTAAAGTCTTACCCGTTCCGGGAGGACCTACTAAAAGTACGCCTTTGGGTATTCGAGCACCCAGTTCGTTAAACTTTTTAGGGTCTTTTAGAAAATCGACTATTTCCGCCATTTCCTCTTTTTCTTCATCGGCACCGGCAACGTCCGCAAAGGTGGTCTTTTTGCGTTCGTCAGCCTTTTTGACCTTTGCTTTGCCAAAGCCCATAGTCTTGTCGGTACCCATAGTGGCGTTCATACGTCTCATTACGAATATCCAGAAAAGTACCATTATACCTATAAGCACGATTGTAGGAAGCATACTCATAAGCCAAGATGCTTCTCCTCCGCTCTTATAGTTATACTTAATGATATTGTCAGTACCTGCGTTTTCCTTGTTTATCTGCTTTATCTCATCTTTAATATCGTTATAGAATATAGATGCATCGGCAACGGTGTATCTGTAAGTTTTTCCGTCCTTACGAAGCGTATAGGTAAGGTCACCGCTGTAAAGGTTGAGTTCAAACTCGGATACCTCATTACTTGTAATCTTCTCTACTACCTCGTAGTATTTTTTCTCTGCCGTGTTGTTCGAAAATTTTGATACCGCAAAAAATGCCGCAATCAAAACTATCGGTATTCCTATATAAAGCAGTACGTTTTTAAGATTTTTATTCAAACGATTTTATCTCCCTTCCCCATTATCGTCAAGTGTTGCGATAAAAGGTAAATTTCTGTATTTTTCATCATAGTCAAGACCGTAACCGTAAACATATTTATCGGGTATAATCTTTCCTATGTAATCAGCATTAATATCGGCTTTGCGTGAGTAAGGTTTGTCAAGCAAACAACATATCTTTATACTTGACGGGCTTTTCTTTTCCAAAACACCTTTAAGAAATTCAAGCGTAGTACCTGTATCAATTATATCGTCTATAAGAAGTATATCATAGCCTTTTGGGTTTATATCAATATCCTTTTTAAACTCAATATTCCCCGAAGACTTTGTACCGTCATACGAAGATACCGACATATAATCGACTTTACACTCACACTTTATATTCCTCATAAGGTCTGCTGTAAACAATGCAGAACTTTTAAGTACGCATACGATTAACAGCCTTTTATTCTTATAGTCAACAGATATTTGTCTGCCAAGTCTTTTGCATATTGATTTGAGTTCCCTTTTTGAAATCAAAATGTTTTTATATGCTTTATTCATACGCCCTCTTTGACCGTTATCTTAAAAATATCTTTTGTGTTTTCATCGACGGCACACCGCTCGGCAACGCCTATACCGTATACAAAGACCACACCCATATCGTCTGCTATTACGGGGAGAGTGTCCCTGTCGCAAACGGGTACTTTATACTCTGTATAAAGTTTTTTTAGCGTTTTGGTACAGTTTCGGTTTTTAATTTTTATACTGTCCGAACTGCATCTTGTCCGCACCGTCAATTGTCCTACTATTTTATCACAGTCAAGTGTATTTTTTAAAAACAAATTATTAATTTTTTGCCCCTTTTTGTACAAATCATTAACTTCTTTTGAAATTTTAACATTAAATTTTCTTTTTTTTGACTGCTCTGCGTTTTGTTTACAAAACTTCAAAATTTTGTTTTTACAAACAGCATACATACTATTTTGTATGCTTAAATTTCCGCCTTTAAGACAAATATCATATATGCCGTTTATATGAAAATTATCAGGCGTATCATCAAAGACCAATTCATAATACCGCATTATTACCCTTTTTGCAACACAAATATGAAGTTTATCAAAATTTTCTATTATAAGACCGTCTTTTGTCAAACGGTTTTCAAATTCCGTCTTTGCAAAAGCATCTATAAAACTGCAATCCTCTGCGATACTCAAAGCCGTCCTTGACACCGCATTTTCAACCGACGGATTTATCTGCTTTAAAACGGGTATTACATTATGCCGTATTTTGTTTCTTGTGTAATCGTCGCATAGGTTGGTACTGTCGGTAACAAAGTCAATATTATTTTCTTTGCAATACTGCTCTATATCATCTCTTGTGCAAAGTATCAGCGGTCGGATAAAAATATCACGCCTTGCAGGTATACCGCAAAGTCCTTTAAGTGCCGTTCCCCTTGTAAGATTAAAAAGCATTGTTTCAAGGCTGTCACTTGCAGTATGTGCCGTTGCGACAACACCGCCGTTTGCCACACTTTTTAAAAATTCGTACCGCAGTTTCCTGGCAGTCAGTTCCACGCTTTCGTGATTTTCTTTTGAAATGGACAAAACATTCGCACATGAAACAAAAAGTTCTATGCCTTTGCTTTCACAAAAGTCCCTTACAAACTGCTCGTCACGGTCGGCTTCAATACCCCTTATTTTATGATTAAAATGTGCCGCTGCGATATTTATATTAAGTTGGTCTTTTAGTTCATAAAGTACGTTTAGAAGTGCCATAGAATCCGCACCGCCCGAAAGTGCCACCGTAACACAGGTAACATTTTCAAGCAGTGAAAACTTATTTATCGCCTGTAATACTTTATTCTTCATTCCTGAACACATCCACAGATGTAAACCTCGTAAACTCGGCATTCCAATGCAGTTTTACCGTATCGGTACTGCCGTGACGGTTTTTCGCTATTATACATTCCGCTTTTGTCGGGTCACTCATATCGCTGTCCTGACTTTTTTCATTATCGTAATAGTTTTCTCTGTAAAGGAACAAAACTATATCCGCATCCTGCTCGATAGAACCCGAATCACGCAGGTCTGACAGTGCAGGTTTATGCGACTTACCCTTTGTTTCGGTACCTCTTGATAACTGTGCACACGCAATAACGGGCACCTTTAAGTCTTTTGCCATTATTTTAAGATTTCTCGTAATGTCCGATACTTCCTGTACACGGTTATCTATCTGCCTTGCAGAGTGCATAAGTCCCAAATAATCTATTATTACAAGGTCAACCTTTTTCATTCGCATCAGTTTTGCTTTCATCTGCTGTACCGTAATATCGGAGGTTTCATCAAAATATATCTGGGTTTTTGAAAGGGTGTTTCCTGCTTGGGCCAGACTTGTCCACTCGTCTGCATCAAGTTCGCCCGTACGCAGTTTACTGCTCGGTATTCCCGCTTCGCTTGAAAGCATTCTCTGTGCCAATTGGTCCCTTGACATTTCAAGTGAGAAAAAGCATACCGTCTTACCTGCGTTTACCGCAACGTTTCTTGCAACATTAAGTGCAAATGAGGTCTTACCCATACCCGGTCTTGCACCTAAAATAATAAGGTCGGATTTATTAAGTCCCGTAATAATCCTGTCAAGTTCTCCAAGACCGCTTGGTATACCCACATAGTCGTCCTTAGTTTCAGGGTCGGTCATTTTGGTAAGGCGGTCGTAGGTTTCGCCCTCTATTACGTCCTTTATATGCGTAAGTCCGCTAATATCCCTGCCCTGACGGATTTCATATATCCTCTGTTCCGCCGCATCAAGCATTTTAGAAGAATCTAAAACATTCTCGTTTATATCCTTGATTATACTTTGTGCCGCACCCATAAGTGCTCTTGCGTAGTACCTCTCTCTTACTATCGAAACGTAGGTAAGTACATTTGCAGAGGACGGCACCGACTGTACTAACTGCGTAAGATAGGTCTTACCGCCTGCATCGTCATATACGCCGTCCTTTTTAAGTTTTTCAAGCAAAGATACAAAATCTATCGACTGACTGAGTTCGTACATCGACGAAATTGCGGTATATATGCTTTTATGTTGCGGAATATAAAAATACTCCGCTTTCATTTGTACCGCAACCTCGGTAATACATTTCGGGTCTATTATAAGTGAGCCTAAAACCGCCTGTTCTGCCTCAACCGAATAGGGCAGTCTTGTGCCATCAAGGTCAAAAATCAGATTGTTATCGCTCATAATTTTACTCCGTTACCTTTACATTTAATTTAGCCGTTATTCCCGTATAGAGTTTAACTTCCGCTTCGTATTCGCCGAAGTTCTTTATATCGGCAACACTCATTTTTTTGCGGTCTATTTCTATATCAAAACTTTTCTTTATCTCGGCTGCGATTTCCTTTGAGGTAACACTGCCGAAAAGTCTGCCTGCCGTACCTGCTTTTGCCTTTATTACTACCGTCTTACCGTTTAGCATAGACGCAAGTTCGTTAGCCCTTGCTATCTCCTCTTTCTTATGGTGTGCTTTTGACTCCTCACGGCTTTTAAGTTCCGACATAGCGGCACTGTCCGCCTCGATTGCAAGGTTTTTAGGGAAGAGAAAATTTCTTGCGTATCCGTCGGACACCTGACATAAATCTCCCTTTTTGCCTTTTCCCTTAACATCTGCAAGTAATACAACCTTCATATTATGTAACTTCCTTTCACGCTTAAATGCTTTATAAAAAAGCATTTAAACTTCCATTATTACGGGTAATACCATAGGCGAACGGTGTGTTCTTGTGTAAAGAAACTTTGCAACGCCGTCCTTTATTTTGGTCTTTACGGTATTCCAATCTCTTATATTGTTAAAATAGCAGTTATTAAGCACGTCACACACAGTTTTTTCAAGTTCGCTCATTAGTTCTTCCGATTCTTTAACGTAAACAAAACCTCTTGATATAATATCGGGTCCTGATACCGCCTCTCGGGTTTCCCTGTCCATAACCACTGTTACTACTATAATTCCGTCCTCCGCCAGATGCTTTCTGTCACGAAGAACTATACTTCCCACATCGCCTACGCCAAGACCGTCAACAAGCACCCTGCCTGCCGTAACGGTATCTACGCACTTTATTTCCTTTTTACTTAATTCTATAACACTTCCGTTATTTGCAATCATAACGTTTTTTTCATTCATTCCCATACCGTAGGCTAAAAGTGCGTGTTTAAACAGGTGCTTTTGTTCGCCGTGAACGGGTATAAAATACTTCGGCTTTACAACGCTTAACATCATTTTAAGTTCTTCTTTACAGGCGTGTCCCGAAACGTGTACGTCATACATTTTCTCGTATACGACGTTAGCCCCACGTTTTAAAAGTTCATTTATAACCTTGCTTACAAGTTTTTCATTACCCGGTATCGGCGTTGCGGAAATAATGAACATATCCCCCGGTATGATTTCTACCTGACGGTGCTCACTAAACGCAATTCTGTGAAGAGCAGACAGCGGTTCGCCCTGACTTCCCGTAGTTATTATTACAAGTTGGTCGGGACGGTAGTTTTTAAGGTTCTCCATCTCGACTAAAACGCCGTTCGGTATCTTCAAATAACCAAGTTCTCGGCTTACCTCTACAACATTTATCATACTTCTTCCCGATACTGCAACCTTGCGTTTGCAACGTACCGCCTCGTCAATTATCTGCTGAATACGGTGAATGTTTGAGGAAAAGGTAGCAACGATTATTCTGTGCTTCTCCGCCTTTTTAAAGAGGGTTGAAAAGGATTCGCCCACAAGCCTTTCGGATGCAGTAAACCCAGGACGTTCTGCATTTGTAGAGTCGGACAGAAGTGCCAATACGCCCTTTCTGCCGAGTTCCGCAAATCTTGCAAGGTCGATTACCCTGTCGTCTATCGGGGTACTGTCTATCTTAAAGTCGCCCGTCTGTACAACGGTACCTGCACCGCAGGTTATGGCAAAAGCCACCGCATCGGGTATTGAGTGGTTTACATGTATAAACTCAACCTCAAATTTTCCAAGTTTTATCTTTTCGGAGGGCTTTACAACATTAAGTCTGGCACCTGAGAGCAGATGTTCCTCTTTAAGTTTAAGTTCTATAAGACCTATTGTAAGACGGGTAGCGTAAATCGGTATGTTGAAATTCCTGAGCAAATAGGGTATACCGCCGATATGGTCTTCATGACCGTGCGTTACAAAAAGTCCCTTGATTTTATCCTTATTTTCAAGTATATAGGTAAAATCGGGTATGACAATATCAATACCGGGCATTTCTTCGTCGGGAAAACTCATACCGCAGTCAACAAGTATCATATCGCCGTCATACTCGTAAAGCGTTATGTTTTTACCTATCTCACCAAGACCGCCGAGCGGTATTATTTTTACAGGTTTACTGCTCTTTTGAGCGGTTTTTTGCTGCGTATTACCCTGTCTGTTAAATTTAGATTTTGCGTTACTGCCGTCAGTCTTTTGAACGCCTTTTTTCGGTGCAACAGACCTTCTCTGTCCTTTTGGGGCAGAGTTTACATTTGCCTTTTTCTTTTGAGCATCGTTCATTAAATAAAAATCCTCCAATATGCTGTTTGTTATGTAAGCCCGACACATTCCGTCGGGATTAAAAGTCTGAAAGTTATAATTATCCAATATACTATCATACATTTTACATTTTTTACATATTACTTGTCAAGTGGTTTTACAAATTTATCCTTACATATTAATATTATTACACCCTTTTGTGTTTTATAATCAGTCAAAACAAAAAAGGTGCAGACATAAAGTCTGCACCCACAAAAGCATTTAAACTCTTTAATTAATACTGTCAACGTCAAGATAATATCCCAAAACTTCGCCGACATCTGATATTTTTCCACGTACTACTATTTTATCGCCCTTGTTTATGTTCATTATTTGTTCAAGTTGACCGCTGTTTTTCTTCAAAGTACAGTGTACGCTTTTAAACATATAATCATAATTATTCGGTGAAGCCTCTAAACCGAAATATTTTCCCGAACTGTCTACCGTGCCGAGATAACCCGTAATTTCAACATACTTTCCCTTATAATCATTTTGTGCCCTTAATGCATTTTCATCTAATGCAGCAAACAGTTGCGTAACATCATATTGTTCATACGCTATATCTTCCTGTATATCTTCTTGCTTTTTCTCGTTTGTCTGTACGGTTGTTTCTTTTGATGTACTATTAGCAGAGGTGTCGTTTTTGCTATCGGAACCGGACCCTCCGACGATGGCAATTATTACAACCGCTATTATTACCCAAAACCACCATTTTTTTAAAATAGGCTTACCGTTTTTTGTTCCGCAGTTAGCACATACCTTCCCGTTAATAGGCTCACCGCAATTTTTACAAACACTTTCTTTTTTTGACATTAGTATCTCTCCTATCAATAAATATACCAAAATGGGATATCCTAATTATACCAATGTGGGATAATGTTGTCAAGGGGGAATTATATGCGACTTAAAGAACTGCGAAAATCCAAAGGCATTTCCCAACTAAAATTAGCATTTGACTTGAATATGAGCCAAAACACCATCAGTAGATATGAAAACTCCGAACGTGAACCCGGTATAACCGAACTTATAAGAATTGCCGATTATTTTAACGTTTCGGTTGATTACCTGATAGAACGAACCGACAACCCGAAAGTTAACAGATAAATTTAAATGTGCTGTGATGAAATTATAATTTCGTCACAGCACCATTTTTAACTGTTATATTGTTCAATCAACAAGGTCGGGCTCAACCTCTGACCTTTCGTTTAACGGAAGTGTATCTAAATATGCTTTTGTGTTTTTAAATGAGCCACCCAAAATAAGTCCGTTTCCAAAGTATTTTTCATCAACCGACCAATTGTAAGTTACGGTGTATGAGTTTTCGTTATTTACAATTTCGTCTGCCGTTGCATTTTTTGCGTCCTTTATATATAGGTTAAGGAAGTTTTCAAATTCATCGGCGGTAAGGTAGGAATTAACCCATAAATCATCACAACACATTTCAAACGATACTATTTTAGGGCGATTATTCTTAAATTCTTTCTTTATTGCGTCCCAATGCTCGTCACTGTTATAAAGTGCCATTAGTTCTTTGCTGTATTTTTTATTATTTACCGAATATTCTCTTTCAAAAATCTTACCATTTTCAAGTTCGTAGGTAAAATATATCCAGGATATGTCGGTATCGTCTTCGCTGGGTTTATCCTTGTCTTTTATTATTTCTTTATGAAGTGAAAGTGCGTTTGTGGGGTCGTTATATTTAATATGCTCGTCAAAGAAGTCAACACGGACATTTTTTATATCCTGCTTTTTAGGTATTCTGTCAGCGTAACCCAAACCGCCGTTTTGCGATATAATAACCGTTACTGCCATTATAAGCGTAGCACAAACACCTATCATAACGGCACTCTTAAAGTTTTTAAATGTTCTGTGTGTTACGGCACTGTAAGCGACTGCTACTAAAACCGCACCGATAAGGGCGAATATCCAAAACTTTACATTAATATCCTCGCCCTCGCCGAACAGACTACCCAAGAAAAACGCTCCGCAGAAAGATATAATAAGTGAACAGATAACATATATAAAGCGGTATGCGTAGGCATCTCCGCCCCTTTCGGCTTTTCTTTTGTTAAAGAGAATTACGCCAAGTGCCGAAAATACAATTACAAGTATTCCGCTTTTTATAAAGAAAAACAGGTTTGATAGGTTAAAGGTTTCAAAGGCTTCAAGATAATTACAAAATCCCGATCCTATAAATACAAACGGTGATACCGTCTTCATTATCGAAAGCACAGCGTTGTTACTGCCGTAACCGTAAAGGCAGGTGTCAAAAATTGAAGACAATATAACCGATACAATCACAAGACCTATATTAATTCCGGCAAAGGACAGAATAAGGTCAAAGGCAGAGCCTGCACACACTACAAATATCATCGAAAAGGACGAGCATACAAGCATACTTATAACGGTATACGCAAAGCAAATCGCAATATGTGTAACAGAACAGTCAGAAGAAACAAAATGAACGATTGTGCCAAGAGACAAATAACTTAATACTACGGGTATTAATGAAAATACAAAACCTGCAAGGCACCTTGAAACCAAAAGTTCGGTTCTTGTGAGCGGTACCGACAAAAATACGTCACTTGAACGCTTTGAGTATAAAAAGAGAAAATTTATCAGGTTAAAAACAACCACCGAAATGCAACCGATTACCGTTATAATAGCGGGATAATCAATTGACAGTATCTCTTTATACTCATTCCCGAAATTTTTATAATTTGAAAGAACAAATCCGGGACATATCAAAAGGGTTGCTATTGTAATCAAAATTATAAGACCTATGTTTTTTCTTATTGTGAATCCAAACATATTAATCGCAGGGTTTATCTTACGAGAGGATGTTTTTAACGTCATAACCCGTCGCCTCCAATTCATATACAAACATTTCTTCCAAAGTCGGCTCTATACTCTCGGCAAAAATGGGGGATAGGGAATTTATATAATCCATAATTTCCTGCTCGTCGCCCTTTACTACAAGACTTATAAGTGAGCCTGTACGTTCTGTTTTAAGCAGGTCAAGTTTTGCGAAAACCGAAATCTCGGGGACTTTGTCAAACGCCACCTGCACTTTGTGTACTTTTTTACGCAACTGTTCCATATCGCCGTTCATCAAAAGTTTGCCGTTGTGAAGTACGCCAAGACGGTCGCACATATCTTCAAGTTCACGCAGATTATGTGACGATATTACCGCCGTAATACCCCTTTTTTCGACGCCCTCCATAAGCAGATTTGCAAGAACTCTTCGCATAACCACATCAAGACCGTCAAACGCTTCGTCTAAAAGTATATATCTTGGCAAAGTTGAAAGGGAGAGTAACAGTGCCGCCTGTCTTTGCATACCCTTTGAAAATGACGAAAGACGTGCCTTTGGATTAAGCGGAAAAACCGATAATAAATATTTATAGGTATCACGGTCAAAATTCGGATACATAGATGCATAAAACCTTGCCATTTCCTCTAAATTGGATTGTGGCAGAAAATACGGCGTATCGCCTAAAAATGCTATCTGCGATTTTACCGTAGGATTGTTAAAGGAATTTATACCCTCAACACCGATACTACCCCCGTCAGGACTGTAAACTCCTGATATTAAACGCAGTAAGGTTGACTTGCCCGAACCGTTTGAGCCTACAAGACCGTATATTGAGCCGTCCTCTATCTCAAAAGAAATGTTGTCGAGAGCCTTTTTTGTACCAAAAACTTTGGTAAGATTTTCAGCCTTAATCATACGTCTGCCTCCTTTTCGATACATTCTAATAAATCTTGTTTGGTAAGTCCCAATTGACAAGCCGTCCGCACAGCGGCACAAAAATCATTTTTTGCAGTTTCTATTATTGCCTTGTGGGAACTTTCGTCATCCGAAAAAAATGAGCCCTTACCCTTGACCGAATATATAATTCCGTTTTGTTCAAGCAATGCATACGCCTTTTGAACGGTATTGGGATTGACCGAAAACTGCGAGGCAAGTGCCCTTACAGATGGCATTTTTTCGCCGTCGGCAATTACGCCCAAAGCCTTTAAGCGTATAAAACCGTTTACTATCTGGTCGCAAATCGGAACACCGCTTTTTAAATCCAACTGAAACATATACCGACCTCCCCTTGTCAAAATCTGTACTATGTGAATTAGTACAGTTAATATTATATCAGAAAATTTTGTTTTGTCAAGAAAAAAATTCCGCCTACTGCAAAAGCAGTAGGCGGAAACAAATTTTATTTTTTATTTTGCATAATCAATTGCTCGGTTTTCCCTTATAAGATTTACCTTTATCTGTCCCGGATATTCAAGTTCGCTTTCAATCTTTTGGGCTATTTGATGAGCAATTATTACCATCTTGTCATCGCTTATAACCTCAGGCTTGACAATTATTCGTACTTCTCTGCCTGCCTGAATTGCATAAGAGCCTTCTACACCGTTGAAAGAATTGGCGATTTCTTCAAGTTTTTCAAGTCTCTTAATGTAGTTTTCAATGTTTTCACGCCTTG
>CALGCE010000088.1 GCA_937884625.1 uncultured Clostridia bacterium | reverse complement strand
TTATGTGCATTTACGCTTAAAAATGCAGGGATTGATTACGTTCTTGTTGAGGCAGAAACGCTATGTGACGGTATAACTAAAAATACTACCGCAAAAATAACTTCACAGCACGGACTAATTTACGATAAACTAATAAAAAGCAAGGGTAAAGATAACGCAAAACTATATCTTGAAGCAAATCAAAAGGCACTTTATAAGTACCGTGAAATATGCGAAAACATAGATTGCGATTTTGAACAAAAGGACTCTTATGTTTATTCGGTTTCTAACCGTAAAAAAATAGAGTCCGAAGTAACAGCACTTGAAAATTTGGGTGTTAAGGCTCATTTTTGCGATAATCTACCGCTACCGCTTTCTGTTGCAGGTGCAATAAGGTTTAAAAATCAGGCACAGTTTAATCCTGTTAAGTTTATTTCGGGGGTTGCAAAAGACCTTAATGTGTACGAACATACAAGGGTAAAAGAACTTATAGGTACTACTGCTATTACGGGGCATGGCAGAATAAACGCCAAAAAAATAATAATTGCAACACATTTTCCCTTTATAAACAAACACGGCAGTTACTTTGTAAAAATGTATCAACACCGCTCATACGTTTTAGGCTTTGAAAATGCACCGATTTATGACGGAATGTATGTTGACGAGTCCCTTTACGGGCTTTCATTCAGGAATTACGGCAATTTGCTTTTATTAGGCGGAGGGTCGCATAGGACGGGCAAAAAAGGCGGAAATTGGCAGGAATTAAGAGAGTTTGCAAAAAAGCATTATCCTAACGCAAAAGAAAAATTCTTTTGGGCGACACAGGACTGTATGACGCTTGACGGTATACCGTATATAGGTCGGTATTCTGCCAATACCGAAAACCTTTATGTTGCTACGGGCTTTAATAAATGGGGTATGACATCCTCTATGGTATCGGCTATGATTTTGTGTGATATGGTTCAGGGTAAGAGTAATCCGTATGAAAATCTTTTCTCACCGTCAAGAAGTATACTATATCCGCAATTATGTATAAACGCTTTTGAGTCTGCGGTTAATCTGTTGACACCTGCTAAAAAACGCTGTCCGCATCTTGGCTGTGCTTTAAAGTGGAACTCTGTCGAGCATACGTGGGACTGTCCCTGTCACGGCTCACGCTTTGATAGAAAAGGACAATTAATAGATAATCCCGCTACGGGAGATTTAAAAAATTGAGCGGTTGCCGTAAGGCAACCGCTCATACAAATATTATATTGAGTATAGTTTTATCAGTCTTTTGATACAGTTGGTATTTGCTGTTTAAGTGCGGCACGGGTTTTTCTGATTTCGCCTAAATTTGCGGTAAGACCCTCGTCGGCACGACGCATAATATCATCGACAAAATCCTGTGCTGCTTTACGCATATCACGGCTCTTGCCTTGCGCATTTGCAATTATCTCGGTTGCCTTTTCCTGTGCCATCTTAACGATTTCTTCCTGTGCTACCATAGCCTTTGCACGTTCTTCGGCGTTGCGGATAATACCGTCAGCCTCACGCTTTGCTGTTGTGATAATGTCGGCACGGTCGGCTACAATTCCACGTGCCTGTTTGATTTCACTCGGTATATTAAGACGAATATCGTCAACTACCGCACGAAGTTTTTCAATATCAACAACGGTTTTTTTGCCCGGAATTTTTATACCGCTGTCAAGAACCTCGTCAAACTGTTCAAGTAATTCATCAAGTGTCATTTTAATTCATCCTCCGTTATGTATTAGTCTTTTTTAGATGATATTTTCTTTATTATATCATCGTGGATTTCGGCAGGGACAAAATATGATATGTCACCGCCCATACCGGCAATTTGCTTTACCATGCTTGAACTCAGATACATATTTTCCGCACTGGTTGTAAGGAAAAGTGTTTCAATATCCGGATTAAGCCTTTTATTGGCAAGTGCCATCTGAAATTCGTATTCAAAATCAGACATAGCACGTAAACCCTTAATAATTGCACACGCATTTTTACTTTTAGCGTAACTTGCGAGTAAACCGTCGTAAATATCAACCTCAACATTAGGTAAATTATACGTGGTTTTTAAAATGAAATTTTTACGTTCTTGCGGGGTAAAAGAACCCTTTTTGTTCATATTATTCATAACTACCACTATCACTTTATCAAACATAGCGGACGCTCTTGAAATAATATCTATATGACCTAACGTAATAGGGTCAAAACTGCCGGGACAGATTGCTATTCTATCACTCGTTTGAATTGCCCCCTTTGTAAAGACTGATTAGAATTTTTCCGTATTTAAGTGTCTTAAAAACAGAAAAACCGTTTATACTGTCAGGAATTTTTACGTAATCAGGATGTTCGCAGATAATAATTCCGTAGTCACTCATAACTTTGCTTACTAAACTTATTGCGTTTTCCAAAACGCCGACATTATAAGGCGGGTCAAGAAAAGCAATGTCAAATTTATCTGTGCATCGGGAGAGGAACAGAGAATACTCTGATTTTACAACCTTTGAAGAGTTTACAAATTCGGTAGTTTCAAGGTTTTTTCTTATAGCCTTTAAAGACTCGTCGGAAGTATCGACAAATACGGCACTTTCAGCACCTCTGCTTAAAGCCTCAATACCTAACTGACCGCTACCTGCAAAAAGGTCAAGCACCCTGCGACCTTCAATATCAAACTGTATTGAACTGAAAACGCCCTCTTTAACCCTATCGGAAGTAGGACGTGTTATCTCGTTACCCTGCGGTGTTATAAGACGTTTACCACGTGCCGTACCTGTAATTACACGCATTTTAATCTCCAATACTGATTACATAATTGCATAATATATCAATGATATTATCACACTTTAACATACCTTTTGTCAATACCTAATTTTATTTTTTTACAAAAAAACGAGTTTTTATTTATAAAACAACTAATGTTACTTTTTGGGATTTTTGTCAATGTGACAAATATCATTAATGTTATTAGTATTAATGGTATAAAAATGTGCAATATGTATCAATAAGAGGTATAATTTTCCTAAGTCTGTTTAAGACTTTTATCGCAATTTCATAATAGACTACGATACACTTTTAGTAAATAGTCTGTTTCAGAATATATAAAAAATCTTTTAAGGAGATGATATAAAATGGACTATGTAGATAGATTAACGGGTTTAAGAGAAGACAAAGACATTGACCAAAGAACAATATCTAATTTATTAAATTGTCAACAATCAGCAATATCAAAATATGAATGCAGAAGAGCAAAATACAAAATTGAAGATATTGTTAAACTTTGTCTGTTTTATAATGTATCAGCAGATTATATTTTAGGTTTGCCAGATAACTTACCATATCCGAAGAGATAAAAGAAAATAAGCATATAAGATTCTGAAAAAAGTTAAAGTCAGGCATAGCTTATAAAATGAAAGGAATTAAACAATATGAAGTACAAAAAATTATTAGCCTGTTTTTTGACATTGGCAATTGTTTTTTCGTCTTTCTCTTTGTGTACAAAAGTTTTGGGTCAATCGGGTGTTGGTGGTGACAGTAATATACTTCTTATTACTTTTAATACACCGTTGGCAACAAAAACTGACTTATTATATTCAATTAACAGTGCAATTAATGATTATATGCTTAGGTTAAATACGACAAGTTCATATATTGGGGTTATGGGTAATAAGACCGTTGACGAATGTGTTGTTATTCCGCAAAATTATAACATTAATCTTATCAGTTGTGATGAAAGTGCAAATGTTTCCAGTTTTTTTCAGACCCTCATTCCGAAAAATGATGCACCGACGGTTACTGTTTCACGAAATTTAACTAATTGCAATATGTTTGTAGTAAATTCCGGTGCAAAACTTGAACTTACGAATGTAATTTTTAACAATAACATTTTAGCACCCACAAAGGACAATTGTTTGTTTTACGTAAAAAGCGGTGCAGAAATTGCGGTTAACAGGAATGTAATTATTAACAATGCAGTTTCAGGCGACATCTCAACCTATGGCGGTGTTATTTTTGTTGAAGACGGGGGACTTGTAACTATCAACGACAGTGATTTTATTGTCGGCGATATTGACTATGATAACGATGTTGATTTAAGCGACTTGGTTTGTCTTAAAAAAATATTTGCTTATAATAAGTTTACCGCAAGTGCCGATGTTGATAATAATAAACTTGTCGAAATTAAAGATTTGGTAAGTTTAAGAAAGATTCTTTTAAGTAAATGAATTCAGAACAAAAATTTTTTCTTAAAATTTTATCGCAACATATAAATAACGAAAAAAGTGAAGTTATACCCGACGGTATTGACTTAAAATTACTTGTAAGATATGCCCAAAATCATCAATTGGCAGGAATTACATATTATCAGTTAAGCAATTATTTTAAGGACAGAAAACAAGATAGTTTAAATAATAGCCTGAAAAAATATTTCGGTTCGGATGTTTTTTCTTATATTAATCGTAAGACCATTATAGGCAAAATATCGGAGGAGTTTTCAAAACAGGGTATTCCTTTTTTCTTTGTTAAGGGTGTTGTCATAGCCGAGTTGTACCCTAAACCCGAACTTCGCTCAATGGGTGACGCTGACATTATAATAAGACAGCAAGACCGTACGAAATCCCATAATATTATGCTGGGCTTAGGGCTTACTTGCCCTCAAACATACATTAATGAGTGGGTATATGTTTACGATGGTATGGAATTTGAAATTCATACTGCTCTTTGTTATGACTCTATAATAAATACGGATAAATTATCTGATTATTTCAATAATTTTTGGCAATACGTCTATGAAAAAGACGGAGTATCAATCCTTGATATTAATTTTCATTTTTTGTACCTTATATTTCATATCAGAAAGCATATTTTATACTTGGGTGTCGGCTTTCGCCAATTTTTGGATATAGCGGTATTGGTAGAAAACAAGGGTGCCGTTATGAATTGGGCATGGATTACCGAGCAACTCGAATGCATTGGTTTATTAGAGTTTGCCAAGGTATGTTTTGCGTTAATTGAGCGGTGGTTTGATGTAAAATCTCCTATTGAGTCCAATGCTCTTGATGATGATTTTTTCGACATAGTTACCGAAAAGACGTTTGATAGCGGTGTATTTGGTTTTTCTGCGACCAAAGAGCAGTACAACAGTTTGGTAAATATTGCGATGAAATCTGATAAAGGTGCAAATATTTTTACTATGGTTAAATTGGCACTCTCACGCCTATTTCCGGGTTATGACGAAATTATCAAAGACGGCAGATACCGTGATATGGTTTATAAAAAGCCTTATAAACTTCCGATGGTGTGGGTTTTACGTCAATATAGAAGTGTAAAAAACAGAGGTATGTATTACGGCGTTAAGCAGGTAAAAAATTCTTTTGCTTCCAAGAAAACTCTTGACGGAGAAATAGATATTATAAAAAAATGGGGACTGTGATATATGAAATTAAAGGACGGTTTTTTAAATCGCAAACTTGAAAACGATAATTATCTTATACCTGACAGTCAAATTGTAAAAAATTTCAGGGGTGTTGTCAGGAACAATGAGACGGCTGCCTTTATTATTGATTGTCTTCGTGAGCAAACAACAGAAGAAAATATTATAGATGCAATGTGTGAAAAGTATGATGCTTCTTATGAAAAAATAAGCGAGGGCGTAAGGTTTGTTTTAGACGGTTTGCGTTCTATTGATGCACTTGAAGAATAATTTGGGGTTAAATTTTTATGAAAAGATTTAAGTCGGTTGCAACAATTTTTTGTAAAATATGCGTTGTTTTACTTGCAATAGGTGTTGTATTACTTACGGTATTTGCGATAAAAAAAGACCGCAAAGCACAAACACAATATAATTCCGATATTTTGCAAATCAGGTCAAAACAGGAAGAACTGACAAAACAAAAAGACGAATTGACGCAAGAACTAAAAAAAGTAAAAAGTGAATACAATATTCATATGGTTGGTACGGCTACGTGTGAGATTGCATTATTCGGTTTAAATAGGAATTATTATACTGAAATTTTCCCGATTATGCAAAAATATAATTATAAGGGTGTGCTTATTTTATCTGATAGCGATTTACCTGATATGGCAGGTAAAATGAGTACGAAGGAATTTAATTCTATGTTGTCTTCGGGTTGGGAGTACTGTGTTGCTTGGGACGGAATTTCTGACGTAGATAAATATTTTGCTGATTTGGATAAAAAACTGAAAAGTTTAAAAATTGCTTTTCCGCAGACCGTCTATTTTTCAACCGATTCATACAGTGATAAATATTTGGATATACTGTCAAAATATAATGTAAAAATCATTTTACATGGCGGAGATAACAATATGTCAATGCACGGCAAATACTCAAAAGACGGAATTTGGTACCCTGCATACCGTTCTTGGAATTATACGGGTGTTAAGTCTGATATTGATTATCTCATAGAAATGGGTGGCAATTATGCTTTGTTGTTCAAGCAGACTTCCGATATAGCAGAAAAGACGGTAAGTAGTTTTGAAAATATGCTTGATTATATTTCGAAATTTAACAAAGACCAACTTATAGTTACGGGATTTAATGAGGCAAGTAAAATGTATTATAAAAAGGTCGAGGATACAAAACAACTTGACAGCGATTTAGAAGCGAAAATGGATAAGTTGAGTAAAGAAATTAAAGTATTGGAGAAAAAAATCAGTAACGTATATACAAACGAATAGTATTAAGAAATAATTGCAAATGCGGACTGCCAAAAGCAGTCCGCATATTTTGTGCCTATTTAATTATTATCTGACATCGCCTTAAATGCAACAAGTGAGGCGTCATCTTCCATATTACAGTATAGTTTATACAAAGTTACATTGTTTGTGATTTTTTCAAGTGTTTTAAGTGTTTCTGTTAAAATTTCGGTGTCAGGCGAACAGTAGGTTTGACCTATAAGCATGGAAATAGCATCGTTAAAGGTTATTTTTTCAATGGTGTTAGTTTCGCCTCTGTTTAGTATACATATACTGCTTAAAGGTATTTGTACGTTTGCACCTAAATTTTCTTTACCGCACCAAGGCGTTCCGCAAACTTTTATACCGTTATCAAAAATCCTGATAATGGGTTTATCGCCGTTTACAATAAAACTGTTTTTTATGTTTTTAAGCCATAAAAGAGTATGAGTTGTCTTACCCGTACCTGATTTTGCGGTAAATATGTACGCCTTGTTTTCTACCGCCACTGCCGAACCGTGAAAAATTATAGCATTATATTTCGGTAACACTTGTGCTATTTTACGGTAAATTGCGGTTGTTTCAAGATATTCGTCAGGGAAATTCTGATAGGGTATATTTTCATATTCACTTTCTTCGATACATTTGTTTTTTTCAAAAATAATGTCATTTTGGTCAACGCTTACGGTAAAGTCAACTAAAAGACTGTCGGTTAAATATTTCTTTGAAAAATCCTTAAAGTACGGGTATGAGTGAATTACCTTAATGTTTAAGTCAGCAATATTAATTACGGTAGTAAGCATATCAAGCATCACCTGAAATTTTGTCTTTACGCATAGTAAGTGAAATTCGCTTTTTTGAAGTATCGACAGAGAGTACCCATACCTTTACAACATCGCCGACTTTAAGTACTTCACTCGGGTGTTTGATAAATCTGTCGGTTATTTGGGATATGTGTACAAGTCCGTCTTCGTGTACGCCTACATCAACAAATGCACCAAAGTCGATTACATTTCTGACGGTACCCGTTAGTTCCATACCCGTTTTAAGGTCGTCAAGCGACATAATATCGTGCTTTAAAAGCGGAGGGGGCAGTTCGTCACGTGGGTCTCTTGCATCCTTTTCAAGTTCATTTATTATATCATTAAGAGTTGGTATACCGACGTTTAATTCTTCTGCGGTTTTATCTATACCAAACGCACTTACCTTATCACATAAACCCTTTACTTTCTTATCGGTAATATCGTTTTCGCTGTAACCGAAAAGTTTAAGCAGTGACCTTGCGGTATCGTAACTTTCGGGGTGTACGGCTGTATTGTCGAGAGGATTTTTACCGTCTGTTATACGCAAAAATCCTGCACACTGTTCAAATGCTTTCGGTCCTAATTTGGGAACCTTTTTAAGTTGCGTGCGAGATGAAAATACGCCGTTTTCTTCACGGTAATTAACAATGTTTTTAGCAACGGCAGTGCCTAGTCCCGACACCCTTGACAGCAGTTGTACGGAAGCGGTATTAAGGTCAACACCTACCGAGTTTACGCAGTCTTCAACCACACCGTCAAGCGTATCCGACAGACGGGCAGGGGGCATATCGTGCTGATACTGACCTACACCTATTGCTTTCGGGTCGATTTTTACAAGTTCCGCTAACGGGTCTTGAAGGCGCCGTGCTCCTTCCTGTAGTCCACGATGTTCTGGGCGAGGGTAGGACCCAGTCCGCTGATGTAGGTCAGCAGGTGCTTGCTGGCGGTGTTGACGTTTACCCCGACGCGGTTCACACAACTCACCACGGTCTGGTCCAGCGACTTCTTCAGCAGGCTTTGGTTCACGTCCTTCTGGTACTGTCCCACACCGATGCTCGAGGGGTCAATCTTAACCAGCTCGGCCAGCGGGTCCATCAGTCGTCGGCCTATCGACACGGCTCCCCTGACCGTTACGTCATAGTCGGGGAACTCCTCGCGTGCAATCTTCGAGGCCGAATAGATGCTGGCTCCGTCCTCGCTT
>CALGCE010000087.1 GCA_937884625.1 uncultured Clostridia bacterium | reverse complement strand
AAAAAAGGTAATAATGAGGATAAGGGTTCTTCCTCAACTAAGTATGCACTTATTTCGGCAGGTGTTACCGCAGGCGTATTTTTGTTGGTAGCGGTTATTTTGTGCCTTACTTTATTCAGGGCAAGTCTCTTTGGTAAAAAGGGCGATGAAACCTCAAAAGAATCATCGTCTTACGATACACCGAGCGTAGCATCAATAGGTGATGTTGACCCCGATGCGGTTGAGTCAAAAATATTATATACGGTACCCGACCTTTTGGGCAAATATTATTCAAAAATAGTCGATACCGAAGCCGAAAACGAAGAATACGAGCATTTTGAGTTTTCCATAAAAAAGAAGGAATTTTCCGATAAATATCCAAAGGGTACCGTTTGTGCACAGTCGGTACAGGCAGGCACGAGCGTAGAAAAGAAAACCAAGATAGAACTTACAATAAGTTTAGGCTCTCCCGATGTCAAGGTGCCGAACGTTACCGGACTTGACGAAAAAAGTGCCAAGATAGAACTTCTTAAACAAGGATTTTTATATGAAAATATAGAAGTTGTGGAGAAGTATGATTCAGAGGCAAAACCCGAAACAGTACTTGACCAAACACCTAAATACGGAGAAAAGGTAAGCACAGAAATTACCGTCAGAATTTTTGTAAACTCATATAAGGGGGAACAGTCAAGCGAGGATTAAATAAATTGGGCTCTTCGGTTAAATTTTTTTAAAAAATGCTTGACAAGTAGTATTTGTTATGATATAATCATTTCGTTGCTTAAAGAAGTAACGAAATACAGTTGGTGTTGATTGCGGTGAGGGTCCACCCGTTCCCATTCCGAACACGGAAGTTAAGCTCACTTGCGCTGAAAATACTTGGCGGGCAGCTGCCTGGGAAAATAAGTAGATGCCAACACAAAACCCTGTCATTTTTGGCAGGGTTTTTTCATATTAAAAAGTATATAATTAATGTATAGTTCATAATTTTGATTAAATAATGCAACAAACACGGTATAATATATCTTTAAAGAAAGGAAGAGTTTTTATGGATGAATTTGATAAAAAGACTACCGAAAACGAGGAAAATAACGGTTATACCGTAACGCCTGAGGGCGGATATTACACCCGTTCCCACTCTGATATAATACAGGACGATATATCAAAGCCCAAAGAGGAGAGCAATGAACGCCCAGCAGATTACAGACCTACGGGAAGTTACGGCAGTGGAAATCCTAATTTTTCGCATAGCGGATATAATAACACAACATATAACAACTATGTACCTAAAACCCCCGTTAAGACTAAAAAGAAAAAATCAGGATACGGTGCAGGCGTTGTGGTAATAGCATCGCTTTTGGCGGCGGTAATAGGTGCGGTAAGCGGTGTTGCGGTATTCAGAGTTTACAATAAAGACAGTAAAAACAAGACGGTAAATTATTCGAATAGCGGTCAGTCTTCAAATGTAAATATAAATATTGACGAAACGGTAGATTCTGTAGTACAGGCGGTAGCACAGAAAGTCACACCAAGTGTTGTCGGTATAAGAACTACCACCTCCGTTCTTAATTTCTTCGGCGGAAGTCAGGAATCAAAAGGCGAAGGCTCGGGCGTTATATACACATCAGACGGTTATATCGTTACAAACTATCACGTTATAGAAAGTGCGGTAAACGGGGGAAGCAAGTCAAAAATAGAAGTGTTTGTAGGCAGCAGTAAAGACAGTGATTCCCTTGAAGCAACGGTAGTAGGCTATAATATATCGTCAGACCTTGCGGTAATAAAGATAAACGCAACGGGACTCACACCCGTAGAGCGTGGCGATTCCTCAACACTTAAAACGGGACAGTACGCAATAATTATAGGCTGTCCGGGCGGTCTTGAATTTATGGGCAGTGTGACATACGGTGTTATAAGCGGTCTTGACAGGGTTGTGTCAAGCAGTTCAAACGTAGCCCTCATACAGACCGATGCCGCCATAAATCCCGGCAATTCCGGCGGTGCACTCCTTAATACCAAAGGCGAACTTATAGGCATCAACAGTTCAAAGATAGTATCGGAAGAATTTGAGGGTATGGGATTTGCAATACCCGTCAATACAGTAGTAGAAAAGTGCGACAGCATTATTGCAAAACAAAACGACCCCGAGCCGTATATAGGAATTACTGTCAGCGAAAAGTATACCCCCGAAGTGCTTGATTATTACGGTTATCCGACGGGTGCGGTAGTGTTGAGTGTAGACGACGACAGTCCTGCATATAAAGCAGGAATACGCAGGGGCGATATTATAACCGAGTTTGACGGCAAGAGTATTACTGAATATCAAGTGCTTACCGACCTGCTCAGTGACAGTAAGCCTAATAAAACGGTTTCGGTTAAGATTTACCGTTCGGGAAGATACTATACTACCGAACTTACGGTCGGTGCAAACAACGGTAAATAAGTTTTGTGAAAAATAAATAAAAATTTTTAACAAAAACACTTGACAAATGTTTAAAAGTGTGATATATTAAATACAGAAAGCAAAGGGAGTGACCTTAGAAAATGGAAAATCCACCGGTTTACAGTGAAAAATAAAGCGAAAGCGGTGAGTCCGATGAAGTAATAAACGGTAAACCACATAAAAATAAATTATAGCGGTGTTACCAATGTATATTTGATATAATAATTTTGTTAAAATATTGACCGTTCGCACTTTTGTGCGAACGGTCATTGTGTCTTTTATAAAAATATTTATGATAACATCTGTGCGAGGGTTACTATCAGTGGAATTGTTATAAGAGAAATAATTGTGCTGAGTGATACCAAATTAACCGAAAGTGCTGTTTCGGCTCCGAACTTATCGGCAAACATTGTCGTTATTGCGGCGGTTGGTGCACAACAGGATATAACCACCGATACAAACATATCCCCTCTTACACCGCATAGATACATAATGGCAAGGGCAAGTAAAGGAAATACGACAAGTCTTACCGCTATTGCAAGTAAACCTGCTCTGCCTTTAAATATTTTGCTTTTAGTTAAGTGATAACCGATTATTATCATAGGAAGCGGAGTATTAAGCGACGCCATATAAGATATAGGCTCATATATTACCTTTGGCAGAGGGACAGAAAACAAGAATACTATAAGACCCAAAACAAGACCTATTATTCCCGGATTGATTATCATTTTTTTTGCAGAGAGGTATTTTTTATCTCCGCTCATAAGCAGTATTCCGTAACTCCATACGAACAGATTAAAAATTGCAATAAAAGACGAGCCATAGAAAATGCCGTTGTCGCCGAGCAGTGCCTCCTGCAAAGGCAGTGACATATATCCGCAATTTGAGAAAACCACCGCAAACTGCAATACCTTTCTTTTGCTTTCGTCTTTGGTACGAAATATAATCCTGCTTAAAACAATAAATAAAATATGCGCTAAAAAAGCAATCAGGAAACTTATAAGCAGATTTTTAAGTGCCGACATCTCGAATTTTCTTACGAAGGATTTTATTATTACGCAGGGCGTTACGGTGTAAAGTACCAAGTCGGTCATACTTTTTACTGCGTTTTCTTTCAGTACACCAAACTTTGTAAGCAAAACGCCTACAAGCATAAGGACAAGAAGTATTGCCACTTGTGAAACAACATTAGAAAACATTAAATTATATCCCCCTGCAAATTATATGAATGGTGTTATTATTATGCCAAGAAAACATCTTTTGTATTTTAAAATCGCTTTCCGCAAAAATGCGAAAAGCGATAATTTTTACTGTACGGTCGGATTTGAAGTACGCTTGTCTGCTATGCAAACCCAAGAGTTGCCTTGATTTACTTTAAGCGGATTGCCGTCGGTATCGGTAAACTTAAATGAAGAGGAGGAAGAGCCCTTTGTCCATTTGATAAAGGTATAGGTACCGTTTGTAATATAATATCCGTCACCGCCCACAAGGTCTACCCTACGGTGCTTACCGTCGGGATAGTCGCTTATGGTAGTGAGAAGAACAAATACGTTTTTAACACTTATGCTTTCTCCTGTTTTGTAGTCCTTTATCGGTGTGCTGCCCGACAAACGGTTATATTTTCCCGATGTTGCATCGTATGTAAATGATGTACTGTAACTGTTTGAGAAAGGAACGGTTACTTTCTGACAACTTAAACCGTCAAAAGCAACGGTTTCATCATCGCCTGCAAAGTTTTGCCAATTTTGTGCATTTGTCTGTGTCGTATTTTTAAAGGTAGATTTAATGCCTTTCCAGATTTCGTCACCAAAGGTATAAAGGGTATGCTCAGACGAAAGACCGTTTGCTATTCTCTTGCCGAATTTACCTGTATCAATTGAAATATCCTCTATATCTTTAAGATGGGGTGCACAATAGGTCGGGTCCTGACCGCAGTGAATATAAAATGCGTTATGACCTAATGCCAAATCAACATACGGGTATCTTGCGGAACGTACTGAACCTATCTGCGATACGCTTGATACGTCCTGAAAAACCGCCATAAGACGGGTGATACCGCCCTCAACTTCGGTTTCATAAACTATGTCGGCTTTTGTAAGCCCTGTCTGTACAGACTGTGCAGGTTTAATATTGTTAATCATAATTGCAACGGGGCGGTTAAGTGCTATATTTTCTGTATAATCCGAAACGCCCGTAAGCGGATTTGTATAGTATGTAGGTTTTTCCGGCTCACTTTCTTGTGAAACGGTGGGTTCGCTTACTGTATCTTTGTACTTTTTACAACCTGTAACGCAAACCACCATAAGTAAGCATAACAGAAGTGCCGACATTTTTTTAATCATTGACTTTTTCCTCCAAAAAAACATTATATTACCATTATAATGTTTCGGTAGCCCTATTGCAAGAAAAATAGAGCAAAAAATAAATTTTTTGTACCGTCTTAAACATCGAGCAGGGCAAGATGTTCTATCGTTTCACGCTCTACTGCGTAGTAACTGTCATCTTTTGTAAGCATTACAATAGGCGGACGGGGAAGTCTATTGTAATTTGAAGCCATTGAATAGTGGTATGCACCTGTTGTAAGACACGCAAGCAGGTCGTTTCTGCCGATATTTGACGGCAAAGAAACATCTTGTCCAATAATGTCACCGCTTTCACAGCATCTTCCGACTACCGAGCATTTCATATCCCTTGGTACACTTGTGTTTTGAACGGGAATAATTGTATACGGGGCATTATAAAGAGCAAAACGTATATTATCCGTCATACCGCCGTCAACCGACACATAATTTTTATATCCCGTAATTTTCTTAACCGTACCTACCGTATATAAAGTAAGACCTGCATCGGCAATAATACTTCTTCCGGGCTCAAAACAAATAGTGGGCATATTTATATTAAGTTCACTGCATTTTTCGGTTATGTATTTGCCGATTTCAGCAATAATAGACGCAATATCAATTTGCGGTTGACTTGCTATGTATCTTACGCCGTATCCTCCGCCTATATCAAGAATTTCACATTCAAATTTTAAGACTTCTTTAACCGACGCTATAAATTCAAGCATAATTTTTGAAGCGGAAATATAAACTGCCGAATCAAACAACTGACTTCCTATATGACAGTGAAATCCGCACAAGCGGATATTTTTGAGTTTCAGTGCGGTTTGCGTTATTTCCATTGCTTGTCCGGTTTCTATTGCACTGCCGAATTTTGAGTCTACCTTTCCTGTGTTTACCGCCTCGTAGGTATGTGTATCAATGCCGGGAGTAAGCCTTAAAATAACCGATTGAACCTTGCCTTTTTGCCCTGAAATTCTATCTATTGCGACAAGTTCTTCCTCATTATCGACAACGAAATAGCCTACGCCGTTTTCTATGCCGTAGGCAATATCTTCGTCCGTTTTATTGTTAGAATGAAACATTGAATTTGAAAGCGGAAAAGATGCTGATATTGCGGTGTAAATTTCACCGGAAGAAACAACGTCTATCCCTAAATCTTCCTCTTTCATTATTTCATATATTCTCTTAAACGAACCTGCTTTTGAGGCGTAAAAGACCTTTCCTTTGTCGCCAAAAGCCGCCTTTACCGCATCTGTGTATGTTCTGCAACGGTTTCTAACCCTTTCTTCATCAATAAAATAGGTGGGTGTGCCGTATTTTGTGGCAAGTTCTTTTAGGTCGTGACCTGCAAAAGACAGATTGCCTGATGAAGTATAGGAGATGTTGTCGCATATTAAATCTGTTTTTTCGTATGGAAACAGGTTCATAATATCCTCCGATTTATAGGTATTTTGCCCTTAAAGTTTCGCCGTCAAGTGGGGAAAGGTCGGCAGGCGATACGTCAAATACCGTAATACAACCTGTCTCTCCCCTATCATATTTTTTCTTTAACGCTCTGCAATACGCAATTAGAACCGACGACGTAAATTCAGGGTTAGAATCAAGTGTCAGTTTATACTCTATCGTATTTGTGTTTTGATTGTCTGTTCCCGTTTTTCCCGTCCTTATTACCATACCGCCGTGTGGCAATGCAGAGTGTTTCTCTTTCATTTCCTCTTTTGTAATAAAGGTTACAGTAGTAGTATAGTCTGCAAAATAGTTGGGCATTTCTTTTATTTCTTTTTCTATTTTTGCTTTATCGGCACCGTCTTCTGCTACGACGTAACATTCCCTTAAATGCTTGTCTGAAGCCGAGAGTTTTGGCATTTCGCCACTTTTTACTCTGTTTACAGCATTCTCTATCGGAACGGTGTACTGACGTGCATCTATAACGCCGTCAATTCTTCTAATAGCGTCGGAATGACCTTGACTTACCCCTCTGCCCCAAAAGGTGTAATCTTGTCCATCGGGCATTACACTGGTTGCATACAGTCTGTTAACACTGAACAGTCCCGGGTCCCAACCGCAGGATATAAGTGCAAGATTACCTCCATTTTTTGCAGACCTATCAACCGCATTAAAATGTTCGGGTATCTTTGCGTGGGTATCAAAGGAATCTATTACGCAAAAGTCCTTTGCAAGTTCGGGGGTCATTTCAGGCAGGTCGGTAGCAGAGCCACCGCATAATACAAGAACATCTATTTCATTTTTATGCTGTTTAATTTCCGATACCGAATATACAGGAGTATTAAATAAGGTTTTTACACTTTTAGGGTCACGGCGTGTATATATGCCGGTAAGTTCGATGTCTGCATTTTGTCTTGATGCACATTCTACTCCTCTTCCTAAATTTCCGTAACCGTAAACAGCAATTTTAATTTTACTCAATTTTTTCACCTATTTTAAATTTTAATTCCGTTTTGTTGCATAAGAGATAAAAGTGTTTTCTTATGCTCTTCACTTATTGGTGTAAGTGGCAATCGTAAAGTGTTTTCGCAAAATCCCATAGCCGAACATGCAGCCTTGACGGGAATTGGATTGACTTCACAGAAAAGAGCATCTATAAGCGGTAAGGTATCTAACTGTATAGCCCTGCTTGTTTTAATATCTCCGTTTGCAAAACTTTCATACATTTGATGTACGGCATTTGGCATAATGTCGGCAAGTACCGAAATTGCACCTTTACCGCCAAGTGCAAATATTGCAAGGTTTTGGTCGTCATTACCTGAATATATATCTATTTTATCTCCGCAAAGAGCCGCAATTTCGGCAACCTGCGATATGTTTCCGCTCGCTTCCTTAATTCCTACAATATTGTCGATTTCTGCAAGACGCAAAACCGTTTCGGGTAACAAATTACAACCCGTACGGGACGGTACGTTATATAGAATACAGGGTATGTCAATGGAATTTGCTATTGCTTTAAAAGATTCGTAAAGACCGTTTTGTGTCGCTTTATTATAGTAGGGTGTTACCAGCAATACTGCATCAGCCCCTACCTTACAGGCGTATTTTGACAACTCTATTGAATATGCCGTATCATTAGCACCTGTTCCTGCAATTACAGGCACACGTCCGCCGACATGCTCTACACAGTATTTTATTGCCGCTTTGTGTTCTGCATCTGTAAGCGTGGAACCTTCGCCCGTAGTTCCTACCGATACAATGGCATCAATATTGTTATCTATCAACCAGTCGATATATTTGCCGTAGGCATCAAAATCAATTTTACCGTCCTTAAACGGTGTGATGATTGCCGCTGCGGCACCCGTAAATACAGTTTTCTTTTTTGACATAAGCCATTACCTCGTTATATATAAATGTTTGATAAGTTTTATACACAAAAATTATATTATTTTTATATTGCCTTGTCAAGTGTTTTGAAACAATCTTTCATTGCATTTTACTTGATTTTATGTAATAATAAATTATAAACTTTTAGGGGGCAAACAGGGTTTGTGCATTTATGATATTATTTTGTTATGTATACTTGCCGTACTCATTATATGTACGTCATGGATGTGTGTTGATTTAAAAAGAACACTTAAAATAACACTGTATACATATAAAAACATACAACTTATAGGCGGAATTGTATTTTTTTCGGTTCTTTCGACAGTTCTTGCCATCTATTTTGTAACTTTGCTTTTTAAGGGAAATGTAACGGGGGACTATCTGTATAATGCACTTATTACATTCCCGAGAGAGTTTTCGTTTTACGCAGTTTTTGTGCTGATAGCAATCAGCGTTTTAATAGGTGTTAGCAATATTGCTTTGATACGTCACGAGGGATTTCGTCTGCATAATGCGTTAAGCGTTATTTTTGCGTTGTTTTATATCGGAGGTACGGTTTTTATCTACTTTATTACTGATATACTTTCAAAAAAGGTTTTTGCCCAAAGGGGACTTAATACCGACAGTCTGTTTTTGATTTTAAGTACGGTAATATCATTGTTTTTACTGCTTATGCTCTGTTACTTTGAATGTATACTTGCAGGTACTGCCATAATGGGATATAAGGCTGTAAAACAAATACCTGCTTATGACAGAGATTACATAATAATTTTAGGTTGTTCCATTGATAAAAGAGGAGGTCTTTTACCACTGCTTAAAGGCAGGGTAAACAGGGCGATAAGATTTGCGTGGGAACAGGAAATAGCAACGGGGAAACCTATGAAATATATACCGTCTGGCGGTAAGGGACCAAACGAGGTTATGAGCGAAGGCTCTGCTATGGAACTGTATCTTTTGACACGGGGAGCAGAAAGTTATGAGGTCTTGCCCGAAAAAGAGTCTACAAACACATGGGAAAATTTATGCTTCTCTAAAAAAATAATTGATGAAATAAACCCTGGTGCAAAGGTGGTTTTTGCTACTACTAACTATCATATGTTAAGAAGCGGAATATTGGCACACAAGGCAGGTCTTGATGCACAGGGTATTGCAGGTGATACCAAATGGTACTTTTGGCCTAACGGGTTTATAAGAGAGTTTTTCGGTATTCTTGCAATGAATATGAAATCCCACATATTTACGGCAATAATTTTAGCCGTTGTATGTGCAGTAATAGGCGTTATAGGATATTTTGGAAATTTTATAGGGTAAAAGTTGTAATTTTATTTTTACAGTGATATAATAAACATATATAAATAAAAAGGAGTAATGCAAAATGTCAACACCAACAAATAAATATTCAGGTACTAAAACTGAGCAGAATTTAAGAGCCGCCTTTTCGGGAGAGTCGGAAGCGAGAAATAAGTACACCTATTTTGCATCAAAGGCTAAAAAAGAGGGATATGAGCAGATAGCGGCTTTGTTTCTTAAAACTGCCGACAATGAAAAAGAACACGCAAAAATGTGGTTTAAGGAGTTAAACGGCATAGGCGATACCGAACAAAACTTGCAGTCTGCGGCAGACGGCGAAAATTACGAGTG
>CALGCE010000086.1 GCA_937884625.1 uncultured Clostridia bacterium | reverse complement strand
TACGTCTTTACCCGTACTTTGGCGCTCCTTCACCCATTTATGCCGTTTATAACCGAAGAGGTATGGCAGTCAATGCCACATAACGGCGAGGCACTTATGGTATCCGAGTTCCCGAAGTACCGTGATGATTTTAATTTTAGTTTAGAAGAAGCCGATTTTGAAAAGATAATGGCGGTAATAAAAGCAATACGTAACCGCAGAGCGGAAATGAATGTACCGCCGTCTAAAAAGGCAAAGGTATGTATAGCAACATCATTTACCAATACCTTTAATGCAGGAACTTCGTATATATGCCGTTTGGCTTATGCGTCGGAAGTTGAAATAGGCAACAGTTTTGACAGCGAGGGTGCAGTAAGAGTTGTTACCGATTCGGCTACTGTTTATATGCCGATGAAAGAACTTGTTGACGTTGACGGCGAACTTGAACGCCTTAATAAAGATATGAAAAAGGCACTCGATGATAAAGAGTTCTTTGAAAAGAAACTTAATAATGCAGGGTTTGTCGCAAAAGCACCTGCAAACGTAGTCGAGCAACAACGTCAAAGTCTAGCAAAAGTACTTGATAAAATCAAGATGATTGAAGAAAGTATCAAGGAAATTGAAAGTATGAAATAAAAATGAGAGACCGACTGCGGATATTCAGTCGGTCTCATTTGTTCAGAATTCTGAGATTCTACTCACAAATCGGCTTACGTCCGCAAATTCCCGTCAAATATCCGTATCGGGTACTACGGTTTCTGTAAACTCACTGCTTTCGACGGGGTAATGCGGACGAAAGAAATTTGTACTGTTTTCACTGTTTAAAATTATATCAGGTACAACGTCCTTAGTACGTTTCTTTTTATCATCCATATTTTCACCCCTTGGCACAACAGGTAGTTTTGTTTCCTGTCGCATTAGTATTGTGTTACTGATTAATTTAATCATTCGTGTAAATTTTTGGTGGTATTATGCTTAATTATGACGATACATTAAAATATATACATTCTCTCGGTATGTTTTCGCACCCTGCTGGACTTGACAGAATAACAACCGTTTTGCAAAAATTAGATAATCCGCAGGACAAATTTAAAAGCATACATATTGCAGGTACTAACGGTAAAGGCTCTGTAAGTGTAATGACCGCTTCCGCTTTAAGTGAGGCGGGTTATAAAACAGGACTTTTTGTATCTCCGTATATTGTGGATTTCAGGGAACGGATAAGTATAAACACAGAGTATATTCCCGAAAACAAACTTTGTGAACTTGCCGAAAAGGTAAAAAACACAAAGATTAACCTTACCGAATTTGAATTTATTACCGCAGTGGGATTTTTGTATTTTGCTCAAAGTAAGTGTGATATAGCGGTTATTGAAACGGGCTTGGGAGGCAGACTTGATGCTACCAATACACTTAAAAATGTAAATGTTTCGGTAATAACAAAAATCGGTCTTGACCACACCGCAATTTTAGGCGATACCGTAGAACAAATAACAAAAGAAAAATGCGGAATAATAAAGGACGGTGTTACGGTCACTTCGCCAAATCAGTCTAAAAAAGCCTCCCAAGTGATAAGAAAAAGTACCGATAATCTTATTATTCCCGATTTATGCAGTTTACAGGTCAAAAAAAGCGATATTTACGGCAATGAATTTATTTATAAAAATAAATTTTATAAAACTTCTCTTTCGGGAGATTTTCAAATAGAAAATGCCGTTATTGCCATTGAAACGCTTGAAAACTGTAAATTAAAAATTTCTTATGAGAAAATTTTTGCAGGACTTAAAAACGCATTTATACCTGCAAGGCTTGAAGTAATATCCAAAACACCTCTTGTCGTACTTGACGGTGCCCATAATCCCGACGGTGCAGACGTGCTTTGCAGATTTATGGAAAAGTATAGAGGAAGTATTACCGCAATAGTGGGTATGATGAAAGATAAAAACTATGAGGAGTTTTTGCAAAAAACAATACCGCTTTGTAAAAACGTTATAGCAACAAAGGTAAATAATTCGAGGTCTTTAAGTGAAGATGAATTGAGTGCTGTTTTGCAAAAATACTGCAATAATGTTTATAGCGAAAAAAATATACAAAATGCAGTCGCATTGGCTAAGGAAATTTCAAACGGCAATCCCGTTTTTGTGTTCGGCTCACTGTATCTTGCATCCGAAATAAGAAACACACTTAAAAATACTTACAAATAATATAAAATTCGACAACCGATTTTGACAAAAAATATAAGGACAAGCATCTATAATTAATGTTATAGATGCTTATTTTTTTGGAGGTGTAAATAAATGTCGGTAGAGATAAAGGTAAAGGGTGATGTTATGACCGCCTATATATCGGGAGAGATAGACCATCATACCGCCGCAGGTATAAGAGAAACAATAGATAACGCAATAGAACTTAATATGCCATCACTGCTTGCTCTTGATTTCGGCGGAGTAAGTTTTATGGACAGTTCGGGTATAGGTCTTGTTATGGGAAGATACAGGAATATATCAAAACACGGTGCCAAACTTCATATAAGCAGTGCGTCACCGCAAATATATAAGGTTATGAAACTTGCAGGTTTAGAAAGACTTGCAACGCTCGATATGATAACAAAATAAGGAGGATATAAATATGGAGGCAACAAATAAATTCAGTATGAGCGTACTTTCCCGTTCGGCAAATGAGGGTTTTGCGAGGGCGTCGGTCGCATCTTTTGCGGCACAACTCGACCCCACACTTGAAGAAATAAGCGATATAAAAACGGCGGTATCCGAAGCGGTTACAAATTGTATCGTCCACGCTTATAAAGATAAAATCGGTAAGGTCTACATAAACGGAGAAATATATGAAAACGGTGTTTTGAAAATCAAAATACGGGATAAGGGTTGCGGTATTGATAACGTGGAAAAGGCTATGGAACCGCTTTTTACTACGGTAGGCGGAGAACGTGCAGGACTGGGGTTTGCGGTTATGCAGAGGTTTATGGATACGGTTAAAGTCCGTTCAAAGATAGGTACGGGAACTACGGTTGTTATGACAAAACGCATAAGCCCGAGATATACTGTAAATGGTAGAGAATAAGCCGAGAGATGAGTTTATAGAGGACAATCTTCGCCTTGTACATTCGCTTTGTAAGAGGTTTGTCGGCAGAGGTATAGAGTATGACGACCTGTATCAGGCAGGTTGCGTAGGTCTTGTAAAGGCAGTAGATGCCTTTGACGAAACGAGGGGATTGTGTTTTTCTACCTATGCAGTCCCCGTAATTTTAGGGGAGGTAAGGCGTCTTTTCAGAGACGGCGGAAGCGTTAAAATTTCAAGGTCTGTTAAAGAACTTGCTATGAAAGTCGCAAGGGAAAAGGAAAGAATGGAACTCCAACTTAACAGAGAACCTACCGTAAACGAACTTGCCCTCAAACTCGGGGTCTCCGCAGAGGAAGTAACCGAGTCGGTTTGTGCCATGCAACCCACCGTATCGCTTACTTATGAAGATGACGACGGCGTAAACGAATATGATTTACCGACACAAAGCGTAGAGGAAGAACTGTCGGATAGACTTCTTATTGACGAGGCACTTGAAAAGTTAGACGAAAACGAAAAGAAAATAATAAGTTGTAGGTATTATAACGGACTTACCCAAAGTCAGACCGCCGATAAACTATCTATGACACAGGTGCAGGTGTCCCGTGCAGAGAAAAAAATACTGAAAAAATTAAGAGGTATTATGGGAATGTCTGCATAATAATCAAATAATTGGTAATAATAGGGAGGAATGTCACATAACAGTCCTCCTTTTACTATATATAATTGTGCATCAAAAAGTAATAAAAACCCAATATATAGTAGCACTGAAAAATTTTTGAAAAAAATGCAAAAAAGTGTTGACAAAGGGGAATGTATGTGG
>CALGCE010000085.1 GCA_937884625.1 uncultured Clostridia bacterium | reverse complement strand
AACCTTACTGCTGTTAATCCCGATAAATGCCATAATCAAGGCTATAACAGATATAGGCGGTCTTGCAGTACTTCCGACACAGGGTGCTGTAATACTTGTAATAATAAGTATGTTGCTTACCTTTATTGCAGGACTCATTCCGTCAAAAATCGCAGCCAAGAAAGACCCCGTAACTTCACTTAGAAGCGAATAAACAGTATTATTTACAGAGAGTATTGTCAAAAGCAATACTCTCTGTTTTTAGCAGAAATAAGTATTACAATACGTTTCGTTGACAATATAATATGAAAATGATATAATCAAACCACAACGCAAAAAGGAAGCGTGATATAAAGTGGAAAATTCTAAAAAGTCACTTATTATAGTACCGTTTGCACATAAGGTCGGAGAAATGGCAAGAACCGCACCGGCTAACGAAAAAACGAAACTTACATATCTGCAAAACTGTTGTGTATCTTTGGTGTCTGCCAAAAGAAACAACGACACTAATACCGACGTTGCACTCGTAACAAATATAGATTTACCGTATGATATAAAATCATTGCTTGAAAAAAATCAAATCCTCATATTAAGGGAGGAATTTGATGAATTTAACTTTAACTCTAATATGATGTGGTGCCTTGCGTTTTATAAACTTTGTGCATTATCAAAAGCGGTGGCAAAAACGAATTACGACTATTATGCCTATATGGACAGTGACACATTTGTACAGCACTCTTTTAATGATATTTGGGAAGAATGCACTCAAAATATTCTTATGTATGATATTAATCACGGTCTTAGGGTAAACGACTATAATATTATCATTTCGGAATTTGAAAAATACTACGGCGATAAAAGATATATTACTCATTACGGCGGAGAGTTTTTTGCAGCAAACAAAGAAAACTGTATTTTGTTTATAAAAAAGTGTAAAGATGTATACCAGAAAATGATAAATGATAATATCGTTACTACAAAAGGCGATGAATTTATCACGTCAATCGCCGCCGAAGAATTAAAATTAAAGGTTAAAAATGCAGGGGCTTACATTTACAGGTTTTGGACGGGCGAATTTAATTTAATATCAACCTGTTATAAATATAATCCTGTTACCGTATTACATTTACCCGATGAAAAACAAAAAGGATTAATATATATTTATCAAAAATACATCTCAAAAGACAAAATACCGAATAATAAGACGGTTTGGAAAAAGTGCCACTGCAACAGAAAATTCGGACTGCTTAA
>CALGCE010000084.1 GCA_937884625.1 uncultured Clostridia bacterium | reverse complement strand
CAACTTTTTCGAGCATAGAATATTCACCATTATTATTTATAGCATATATTTTAATTGGTGGAATTTCATGGAGTATTATTACATATATATTAAGCCTTTTCCCCGGATTTAACATATGGCAAACCGCTTTACAGGGTGCGATAATACTTATCGCCGTTGCGGTAAATCTGCTTAACGGCAGACTATCGTTTAAGCGTGAACTTAAAGAAAGGGAGGCGTTGATATGAATACAACTTCTGCTCCCGTAAGAGATTTACGTGTATACGAAAAATTCAGTATTAAAAAGTTTCTTGCAAGTTGGGAAATGATACTTGTATATATACTTGCGTTTCTCAATGTCGCACTTATGTTTCTTGAAACCGATATTTATTTTGCATCGGGTACAATTCAATTTATAATGCGTTCGGGTATGGTCGTATCGTTTATGGTACTCGGTATGACATTTGTACTGTTGCTCGGTTGTATTGATGTTTCGGTAGCCTCTATTATGATTGTCAGTTGTATGGTTATGGGGCTTGTGTCAAGGCAGGGTGCATCCAATATTTTAACGGTAATTTGCGGAATTTTGGCAGGGGCACTTTGCGGAGCGTTTAACGGCGTTTTGGTGGCAAAATTCAAAATGCCGTCGGTTATCGTTACTATTGCAACTTCGATGCTTTTTAGAGGTATTGCAGACATTATACTAAACGGCGAGGCACTTGATACATTTCCGAAATGGTTTGCCGTTCTTTCGTGGCATGACCTTGGAATAATCCCGTATTCAATGATATGTTTTCTTGTAATAGCAGTAATTTTGGGGTTTGTTCTTGCAAAAACAAAATTCGGCAGAACGGTTTATGTAATAGGCAACGCCGAAACAACGGCTAAATATTCATCTGTTCGTGTTGATTTAGTAAAAATAGCCGTTTTCACGCTTATGGGCGTTACTGCGGCACTGTCAGGTATACTTTTTGCAGGCAGACTTGGCGGTATTACCTCAGGAATGGGTAAAGGTTACGAATTGCAGGTAATCGCCATTGCAGTACTTGGCGGTGTATGGACAAACGGCGGTAAAGGTAAGATTTACGGTCCTGTTATTGCCACATTTATAATGGCATTTTTAAATAAAACGCTTGACCTTATCGGTGTTCACGCAAATATTCAGAAAATTATAACCGGCGTTATACTGCTTATAGTTGTTATGATTCCGGCACTTGAAAAAATTATAAAAAGAAAGGGAAGTATGTCAAAATGAAAAAGAGAATAGTTTGTATAATACTTGCTGTTATACTTTGCATAATTCCTTTGTCGGGGTGTAACGTCGGTGTTTCGGGAACGCTTAAAGGTGCACATGTTTTTATGTTTAAAATGACGGGAAATGCCTTTGGTAACCTTATGTATGAGGGATTCAGTAAGGTTATCAGTAAGCAGGGTGGCAGAGCAGTTTATAAAAGTCCCTCCGAAGCCACAGTATCGGCACAGGTTGAAATGCTTGATACACTTATAACTCAACAGGTGGCATCAATTACCATTTCTACTAGCGGCAACACAGGTTATGAAGAGGTTTTCAAGAGGGCAAAAAAGGCGGGAATAAGCGTCATTTCGGTAGATTCCGCCGCATCTCCCGATTACCGTACTACACATATTGAGCAGACAGACCCCGTAGCCATTGGACGGTCACTCGTTCAGGCGGCAGTTTTAATAGTTTGTAAAGTGGATTATCCTAAGGACGGAGATATGGATAAAGCGGTAAAAGAAGCACTCGAAAACTATAACGGTAAGCCTATGAAATTCGGTGCTTTGGGTGCGGCAGTCGATACTCCGATACAAAACCTTTGGATAAAATGTATGGGACAAGAACTGCAAAAGGATATGTATAAGGGTAAAGTAGACCCTGAACTTGATATTAAATACGGCAACGATGAGCCAACAGAGAGCAGAAGACAAGCAGATGCATTTATTGCCGAAAATAAGGTTGATATGATTGTTTCTCCTACTACTATAGGTATGTTTGCGGCAGGTGAGGCACTTAAATCATCTGATTCCGATATTAAACTTACGGGCCTTGGACTTCCGAGTGAAATGAAAGATTATATGCCCAAAAAACCCACTGATAACGCATTCGATTATATCTGTCCGTATATGCTTTTGTGGAATGTAAAGGAACTCGGCGAAATGGCTGAACTTACTTTCCGCAAGGGAACAGATTCAGTTACTGATGAGGAATCAGGGGAAACAATCAAAGATGTGTTTGACACATTAGATGAGAAACAGAAGACCGCTGTTTACGAAATTATTGGACAGGCCCTTGGAGATGCAAAG
>CALGCE010000083.1 GCA_937884625.1 uncultured Clostridia bacterium | reverse complement strand
TATACCGAACACGGTGATTTTCATAAACCAGCAGAGACAAATTGCTATATGGCAAAATGTCGATTCCGTCTAGCCAAAAAACTAATGGAAAAGGATGATTATATGAATAGAACTCAATTTGTTACAAGATTACAAGATCTTCCAATAGAAACAGTTAAATTTTCAATTTTTATCATATCAGTATTTCCTGAAATTCCGTTTGTATTACCGCCCGTTATAACAATACTATCGCCGTCACTTAGATTAAAGACCGTTTTTGCCGTTTTTTGTGCGGTATAGAACAGTACATCCGTAGATTTATACACCTCGCACATTACCGGCGTGACTCCCCACGAAAGTGCAAGTTGACGCCACGTTTTTTCATTAACCGTAAGTCCCATTATGTCAACGGGCGGTCTGAAACGTGATACCATTCTTGCCGTCATACCCGAAAGCGAACATACTACGATTGCTTTTGCATTAATATCCATTGCCATACCGCAGGTAGCATGGGAAAGTGCATCAACAACATTCTTTATTTTAAATTCCGAATTATAAAATCTTTTTTTATAATTTATATTTTTTTCCGTTTCCTGTGCTATCCTTGACATTGTTTCAACCGTCAATACAGGGTACTTTCCTGCCGCCGTTTCTCCCGAAAGCATAATAGCACTCGTACCGTCATAAACCGCATTTGCAACATCGGATATTTCGGCTCTCGTAGGTCTTGGATTATGTATCATAGACTCCAACATTTCGGTTGCCGTAATAACCCTTTTACCGAGCATCCTGCATTTTGTGATAAGTTTCTTTTGTATGTTCGGCAGTTCTTCGAAAGGTATTTCTACACCCATATCACCTCTGCCAATCATTATACCGTCACATTCCGTACAGATTTCCTCAATATTATCGACACCCGAACGGTTTTCTATTTTAGCAATAAGACTTACCTGTTTATCGGTATTTTGAGATAAAAAACTCTTTATGTCAACGAGGTCTTGTTTGCAGGATACAAACGAACAGGCGATAAAATCAACTTCGTTTTCGATTCCGAAAAGAATATCGCTTTTATCGTAATCGCTTAAATATTCCTGACGAAGCACCTTGTTTGGAAAACTCATACTTTTTCTGTTTGAAAGTTCTCCGCCCGAAATTACCTTTGTTACAACATCAGCACCTGAAATGCCTGTTACTTCAAATATTAACAGACCGTTATTAAGCAGTAGTCTGTCGCCTACGCTAAGGTCGGACGAAAGACCTTT
>CALGCE010000082.1 GCA_937884625.1 uncultured Clostridia bacterium | reverse complement strand
ACCTTTTACGGCGGTTCGATTCCGTCTGGTACCTCGAAAAAGCGCGAACGCCAACCATTTAATTTACAATGGTTGGCGTTTTTTATTTTGTTTATATATGCCGCCATAGTTTTTTCTCGAAGACCGCCGATTGCAAGAACTCTGCCCCTTATAGTAACCTCACCCGTCATAGCAATATCACGCTTAATTTCTCTGTTTGTAAGGGCGGATACCAAAGCAGTGGTTATGGTAACGCCTGCCGAAGGACCGTCTTTCGGTACTGCCGCTTCGGTTGCGTGGATATGAATATCGGTGTTTTTATAAAAATCCTCGTCAATACCGTACTTTTGTGCGTTTGCACGGACGAATGTAACCGCCGCCGTTGCCGACTCTTTCATAACGTCGCCAAGTGACCCTGTAAGTTTTATCTGTCCCGTACCCTTTACCGCTAAAACTTCAAGTTGCATTATCGTACCGCCTACGCTTGTCCACGCAAGACCGTTGATAATCCCCACTTCGTTATTTTCGGGTATTACTTCGGGTTTGTATTTTTTCTTGCCTAAAAGTGTTTCAAGGTCGCTTTCCTTAACAGTAACCCTTTGTGCCTCGCCCGACGCTATTTTTTTCGCCGTCTTACCGCAAAGTGACGCTATCGCCCTTTCTAACTTTCTTACCCCTGCTTCACGGGTGTAAAAATCTATAAGGGAATATAGTGTACCGTCTGTAAAACGGCAGTTTTTAGAGCAAAGTGCGTGTCTTTTAAGTTCCTTTGGAACAAGGTGACGTTTTGCAATATTAAACTTTTCTTCCCTTGTATAGCCGTCAAGAGTTATTACTTCCATACGGTCAAGCAATGGTGCGGGGATAGTATCAAGCGAATTTGCGGTGGTTATAAATACCGCCTTGCTTAAATCGTAGGGTATTTCAAGGTAGTTATCACAAAAATTGCAGTTCTGTTCGGGGTCTAACACTTCAAGAAGTGCAGACGACGGGTCGCCCTTGTAATCACTGCCTAATTTATCCACTTCGTCAAGCAAAATAAGGGGATTACTGCTCCCCGACTGTTTTACGGCGTTCATAATTTTACCGCACATAGCACCTACATAGGTTTTTCGGTGTCCTCTTATTTCTGCCTCGTCGTGCATACCGCCGAGTGATATTCTCGCAAACTTTCTTCCCATACATTCGGCAACCGTTTTGCCTATTGAGGTTTTGCCCACTCCGGGAGGTCCTGCAAGGCAGATAATCTGTCCCGTAATATCGGGGGAGAGTGCATATACAGAAAGCATCTCAATAATACGCTCTTTTACCTTTTTCATTCCGTAAAAGTCACGGTCAAGTATCTTTTGAGCCTTTTTTATATCCACCTTAACGTCGGTATGTTTATTCCACGGCAGTTCAAGGCAGGTATCAAGCCAAGTGCGAAGAACGGCACCGTCGTGTGAACCCTGAGGCATTTTTGAAAGTTTTGCGGTTTCGCTATGTAATTTTTTCTTTACACTGTCTAGTGCGTCAAGTTTTTCTATCTTTGTATAATAGGTGTCTATCTCGTCTGCATCTTCATCGCCGTAAAGTTCCTCGCTTATGGCTTTCATCTGCTCTTTGAGATAATAGTCACGCTGGTTATCGTCAAGTTGACGGCGTGTCTTTTCGCCTATTCGGTTGTCAATTTCGGTTATCTGCCTTTCCTTGCTTAACATTTCAAGCAGTACCTTTGCCCTCGTTACGGGGGAAAGTTGCTCTAATATGTACTGCTTATCATCTGTCGGAGCAGGTACATTAAAGGCGATGAAATCCGCTAAAAAGCCTATGTCTTCGCTTGTTGCAACCGTCATTACAACGTCATTTGCGATTACCTTATTGACATTTGCATACCTTTCAAATTCACTGCGTATTCTTCTTATAAGGCTTTCTTTATATATCTCACGGTTTTTTACCTGCTTTTCTTCGCACTTTTCCACAAGTGATACATAATGTCTGCCGTTATCTGCAAATGTTCTGTGGGTTGCCCTGTAAAGTCCCTCTACCAATACCTTTGCACCGCCGTCGGGCATCTTTAAAACCTGACGCACACGGCATACGCAACCAATATCGTACAGGTCGCAAACGGCAGGTTCTGCTACCGTTATATCCTTTTGCGTTATAAGATATATCAATTGGTCTGTTTCCATAGCGGTGTTAAGTGCTTTTACAGACTTTTTTCTTCCTGCGTCAAGCGTTAACATCATTTTAGGGAATGCTACAAGTCCCCTTAAAGCCAATACCGGCAGGGTAGTGGCAGAAATTAAATTATCCGTTGGCATAAATCTACTCCCAAAAAACCTTTAATTGTGTAATACCGTCGCACACAGTGCATTATCCTGAAAGACGAACAAAACTGTGTTTTTATCAAAAGTGTATTCAAAACAGGTGCAGTTCATAGCACCCATTATAAAGGATTTTTCATCTTCTGTGAGGTCTCTTTCCGATGTTTCAAAACCTCTTGCCGACATATCCTTTTTTATCTCAATCGAAATTGTACCTATATCATAACCGTAAGCGACGTCATAATCCACGATATAGCAAACGGTATCTTTCTTATAAAAATAGTTAAATCCGGATGTGGTGATAACTTTATAATCTCCGCTCTCCATTTCGCCGTAATAACTTGATTCTTCCCCGTTTTCCGCTTTAAGTTTGCTTAAAATTTCCTCTGCATTACTGCCTATCCTATATTCACATTCGGGTATTTTGCCGATTTTTGCGTAGTACTCCACGTCTATACCGTCAACATCCGAAGATGTGTTTTTCTTGTCGCAGGATACGAATGTTATCATAAGTGCCAAACTTAATGCTATCATTAATACTCTTTTCATCGGTTTTCTCCTTTAACAGACATTGAGTTTAAAAGGTCGTTTCTTAAACTCCATAACTTTTCGGATAAATCCACATAGTAGGTATGTGGTTTTTCAAAACGTGTTACCTCGTCCCAAAGACCGTCTATCTGTTTTTCACAGTACTCTGCTATATCCTTAACAGACGGTGAAAAATAGACCTGCTTACCCCTTTCAAATATCTTTACCTGCAACTTTCTTGCAACAAAATTATTGACTGTTTTGCGTTTCCAGGTGTATATGGGGTCGAAAATCTCATAAGGTTCGCTGTCGTCGATAAATTCGTCGTTCAGGGTTACTACGTCGGCTATTGCCTTACCGCTTGTGCGGTCGTAAAGCCTCCACGGGATTTTTATACCCGGCAGGGTTATTTTTGAAGTGTTTTCGCTTAACTTTATTTTAGGTGTTACCACTCCGTCTTTTTCTATGGCGGAAAGTTTATACACCCCTCCGAATACCGCTTCGCTCGATGCGGTTATAAGCCTTTCGCCTACGCCGTAACTGTCCGCCTTTGCACCCTGAAATATCGTGTCCCTGATAAGATATTCGTCAAGTGAATTTGAAATACATATTTTGCAGTCCTCATATCCTGCATCATCAAGCATTTTTCTTGCCTTTTTGGTAAGATAGGTTATATCTCCGCTGTCAATTCTGATACCGAGCGGTCTTTTGCCCATAGGTTTAAGTACCTCGTCAAAAACCTTTATTGCATTTGGAATCCCTGAGTGTAACACATTATAGGTATCAACAAGCAACAGACAACTGTCGGGATATTTTTCTGCATATTTTTTAAATGCGGTGTATTCGTCGTCAAACAACTGCACCCAACTGTGTGCCATAGTTCCCGACGCCTTTATACCGAAATCCTTTGCGGTTTTTATATTTGAAGTTCCCACACAACCGCCTATAATTGCCGCCCTTGCACCGTAGTATGCGGCGTCCGCACCTTGCGCTCGTCTTGCACCGAATTCCATAACGGGACGTCCTTGTGCCGCCCTTACTATTCTGTTAGCCTTTGTAGCGATAAGCGACTGATGATTAACCGTCAGCAAAACCATAGTTTCAACCATCATAGCCTGTACTATATCGCCACGCACCGTAATAATCGGCTCTTGCGGAAATATGGGAGTTCCCTCGGGTACCGCCCATACGTCGCAGGAAAATTTGAAATTTTTAAGATAATCTATAAAATCATCGCAAAACAGATTAAGACCTTTTAGGTATTTAATGTCATCTTCATCAAAATAAAGATTGTTAAGATACTCTATCAGTTGCTCTATTCCTGCCATTATGGCATATCCGCCGTCATCAGGGATACGGCGAAAAAACATATCAAAATATGCTTTTGTTTCCTTATACTCACTGTCAAATATACCGTTTGCCATTGTCAGTTCGTAAAGGTCCATAAGAAGAGTTAAATTTCGGTTATCCAAATTCGATTACTCCCTTTTTTAAAAAATACAAACGGGCGGATGTGGGCATCCGCCCCTACTAAAAACTAAAAACTAGAAACTAAAAACTACATTTTTTCGGGTGCTTCGATTTTAAGCATTGTCAGTATGTTCTTAATAACTATTGCCGTATCGTTGCAAAGGTTAAGACGTGCTTGCATAACGCTTTCGTCCTCTCCCTTTACCCTGCAAACCGAGTAGAATTTATGGAATTTGGTTGCAAGTTCTGTAACATAGTGGGTAATCCTTGCAGGGTCGTAGGTTTTAGCCGAAGTAATTATCTCGTCGGTAAATCCTGCAAGGTGCAAAATAAGTTCTCTTTCCTCGCTTTTGTTTAGTGCGGACAGTTCCTCTTTGGTGCAATCCCTCATATCAATACCCTCAGCAGATAGGTTGCGTATTATACTGCAAATTCTGGCATACGCATACTGTACATAATATACGGGGTTGCTGTTTGACTGATTAACCGCAAGGTCAAGGTCAAAATCAAAGTGACTGTTCGGCTCCCTTAAATTGAAGAAAAATCTTGCGGCGTCTATCGGCACTTCATCAAGAAGTGTTACAAGGGTAATCGCCTTTCCCGAACGCTTTGATGCCTTTATTACCTCGCCGTCACGCACAAGCCGTACCATCTGCATTAAAACTACGTCAAGTCTTGTTTCGTCAACGCCCAACGCTTTAAGTGCCGCCTTTAATCTCGGCACATACCCGTGATGGTCGGCACCTAATATGTCTATCGCACGGTCAAAATTACGGGTTACAAGTTTATTATAGTGGTACGCAATATCAGGTACTACATAGGTAGGTACGCCGTTTGCCCTTACAAGCACGAAGTCCTTGTCACAGCCGAAATCGGTAGCCTTAAACCACAACGCACCCTCGTTTTCATAGGTGTAACCGCTCTTTTTTAAAAGTTCGATTATTCTTGCCGTTTCTCCGCTTTCGTGAAGCGAACTTTCCTTAAACCAGGTGTCATATTCTATTCTGTATTTTAAAAGGTCATCGTGAAGTCCCTTTATATTTTTGGGTAGTGCAAACTCTACAAGTTTTGCCCTGCGTTCTTCCTCGCTTTTTTCTATATAACTGTCGCCGTACTGTTTTGCAAACGCCTTTGCGTGGGTGATTATATCCTCGCCGTGATATGAGTCTTCGGGCATTTCAATGCCGTCCAAATAAAGTTGTTTATATCGTAAATCAAGCGACAAACCAAACTTATTTATCTGGTTTCCTGCATCGTTTATATAAAATTCTCTTTCGGTTTCAAATCCTGCCATAGTCAGTACCGATGCAAGACAGTCGCCAAGTGCTCCGCCCCTTGCGTTTCCTATGTGCATAGGTCCCGTAGGATTAGCAGATACAAACTCAACAAGTATTCGTTGCCCCTTGCCGAAGTCACTTTTTCCGTAATCGTCGCCCTTTTGCTTTATGTCAAGCAGTATATCGGCGTAGTACCCGTCGGACAAAAAGAAGTTTATAAACCCTGCACCTGCTATCTCAAAACGGTCTATATAGGTGCCCGAAAGGTCTAAATTATCGCAAATGTTTTGTGCGATTACCCTTGGTGCTTTATGAAAAAGTTTCGCCCACACCATAGCGGCGTTTACCGCATAGTCGCCGTACTCCCTGTTAGACGGTACCTCTACCGTAAAGGGGGTAAGTTGTGCATTTTCAAGGTCACCGTTTTCAATTGCCTTTAATACCGCACTGTTTACGCTTTGTTTTATCTGTTGTCTTGCCTTTTCTACTATTACTGACATTTTTAATCTCCGTTCCTACTTTTATGCTAATTCGCTTTCCTTATGGCAATTTCCACTTCATTTTTGCTAATCGGCTGTAAATTTTGGTCTATTGTATAACTCATTTTAAGTTTTCCGCCGTCCTCATTTAGTTTGTTTATTACTTCCTCGCCGAAAATCCCTATTACTAGATTTCCGTAGGGCGTAGAGTAATAACAGTTATTCCGTACACCCTTTTGTATTATCAGTTTTGACGGCGTTTCACCCATTCTTTCGAGCACCACTGTATTTGTACCGTCCACCGTAAGTTCGGTGCGGTTTTTACTCCCCGTAATCTCGCCCTCGTCATAAAAAAGGGTGTATCCTTTGTCGGTCTGCTTGATTTCGCCTACCGTCGAAAACTCTATTACTTCTTTTTCACTTCCGATACCCTGTATGCCTTTTATATCAATTATAACTTCCTTCATAGACTGTTTATATCCACCTGTTCTACCGCTTTACCGTCTATTTTCTCGTTCAACAGTACCGACGCCGTTTTTTCAAAAGATGCTGTTTTATCGCTTACAAAATATTTATGAGTACCTTTTTGCTTACTGTCATTTAAAGCATCGCCTTTTTCAAGACATTCCTTTACAGCAAAAGCCGTTGCCGTACCCATATTTACAAGCGTGACACCCTCTCCCATAACCTTTGAAATTACCTTTGTAAGTACGGGGAAGTGCGTACAACCGAGTATTACCGTATCAACCTGTGCTTTTATCATAGGCTCTAAATACCGTCTTACCGTTTCGCATACCACGCTGTCACTGTCGGACGTCCAGCCCTCCTCAACGAGAGGTACCAAAAGCGTTCCGCTGCTCTCTATTACTTCGCAGTCGGGTAGTAGCCTTTTTATCTGCGTTTTGTGGGATTTGCTCGAAATGGTGGCACTTGTGGCAAGAATACCTATTTTCTTGTTTTTGGTCACACTTACTGCCGACTTTACCGAGTGCGATACCACCTCAACAAACGGTACGGGAAGTTCGTTTGCAGTGTCGGACGCTACCGATGACACCGTTCCGCAGGCGGCGACTATAAGTTTAACATCTTTTCCAAGTAAAAATTTTTCGTCCTGACGGGCGTACTTTACAATCGTTTCACGGCTTCTTGTGCCGTAGGGTACCCGCCCTGTGTCGCCAAAATAGACTATGTTCTCATTCGGTAACAACTTTACAATCTCACTTACTACCGTAAGACCGCCAAGTCCCGAATCGAAAATTCCTATTGCACGTCTGTCTGCCAAGCAAAACCCCCCCTAACTCTAATTAATTATATATTCATATTATATTACCATATTTTTAACCTTTCTGCAACCACAAAAAATTTTTTATACCTTTTTGCTTTGGCATACTTACAAACACATCTGAATATTATTATATAAAAAAGATGTTGGAGTGAGTTTTATGGAACAGAAAAATTTGAAAACGCCCGTTTTTGCAAACGAAACGGTATTTAGCGAATCCGCAGAACAACCGATTGACGTTGATTTCACGTTGCCTGATTACTGTCCGGACATAACCAAGATTTTAAAGTGCAGAGCGGTTTCAAGGATTTCCTCAAAAGCCGCAAACGGCAGAAGTATAACGGTAGACGGAACGGTAACGATTACGGTCATTTATTGTGACGGTAACCAAAGACTTTGTTCATACGAATATCAGTATCCTTACAGGTCTGTACTACAAATGCTGACTCTATATAAGTATGCTTTCCTAATTTGCAACTAGCAAGCTCCTCCTTCAATGCTGCAACAT
>CALGCE010000081.1 GCA_937884625.1 uncultured Clostridia bacterium | reverse complement strand
TTTTTTACAAGGGTAAAATTAAGTTTACCGTCGTTTGGTACCGCATCGGGTGCCGACATATACCCTCCGCCGTAGTAGGGTGCATTTGCTATTACTGCAAAAAGACAATCCATTTTACCTAAATCTTCGCCGTCAACGAAAATATTTGCAACAATACCGATTTTTTTGACAAAATTTTTTACAATTGCAAGTTTATAAGCCATAGGACCTGAAACAAGCGGTAGGTTTTTATAATCACTCATATCTCTTGCTATTACCGCATCCATACCGACAGAACAACCGTTAAGGCAATACCTGTCACCAGCCTTGATAATATCCATCTTGACGGGTGTACCTTCAATTTGCGACTTTAAATTAAGGAATTTATCTTTGCTGTCAAAAAACTTTAAAAAGTCATTTGCAGAACCACACGGTATAACACCTAACGACACATTTTCAAAACCAACTATACCGTTTAAAACCTCGAACGCAGTACCTTCTCCTCCGCAGGCAAACATTCTGATGTTTTCTCCCGTTCCTGCTAAACGTTTTGCTTGACTTTCGGCATCGCCCTTGAACTTTGTTATATAAATATCATAATCGTCATCATCATTATGAGCAAAAAACTCATGTATTGATTTGATTATCTTGTCTTGTAAATTGCCCTTGCCGGCGGTTGGATTAACAAAAAACACATATTTCATTAATTTATCTTCCTTTAAAGTACATATACAACTGACATTTTATCATTCCGTTATAAAGTTTACGGCGTTTATCGGCAGGTCTGCCGAACAGTTTTTCAAAATCATCGTGCGGACTTATAACAAAATATTTTTTACCGTTTTCACAAACAAATTTTTCTCCCATAACACGGTATAGATTTTCTGCCTCTTTTAAATCAAGCAGTCGCTCACCATAAGGAGGATTTGTTATTACAAGGCATCTTTCATCATTAACACTGAAATTCTTTATATCGCCTATTGATGCTTTAACGTACTTTTCTACCCCTGCTTTTTTAGCGTTTGCAAGGGTAAGTTCAACGCTTTTTTCATCAATATCAAACCCTTGTGCCGAAAAATCAATATTGTGAAGTATAAGGTCTTGTGCCCGCATGCGTTCTTCTTGCCATACCTTATCGGGTATACTTTTAAAACGTTCAGCCGCAAAGAAACGGCGAAGTCCCGGTGCGGTCTTGGTCGCCATAAGTGCCGATTCAATAAGCAAAGTACCGCTTCCGCAAAACGGGTCATAAAGTTTTGTATCGGGATAAATTCTTGCAAGGTCGCACATAGCAGCGGCAAGTGTCTCCTTTAAAGGTGCATCATTTGAGTTTCGCCTGTAACCCCTTTTGTGAAGACCGTCACCCGAAGTATCTATCATCATAGTTACAAAATCTTTTCTGATTGAAAATCTTTCCTTGTATTCGGGTCCCGTTTCATCAAACCCTTTTTTGTTGTATTTTAAGGAGAGTCTATCGACTATTGCTTTTTTTATTATGGATTGACAGTCAGGTATACTGTGAAGTGCTGAATCAATACTCCAACCGTTTACGGGAAAAGCATCGTCTTTGCCAATATATCTCTCCCACTCTATTTTTTTTACGTTATCAAAAAGTTCGGTAAAACTTGTTGCCGTAAACTGTCCCATATTTATAAGAATACGTTCTGCAAAACGGGAATTGATATTTGCTCTTGCAAGCATATTATAATCGCCGTTAAGCAAAACTCTGCCGTTTTCGGTAACCACATCTTCAAAGCCCATACGCCGAAATTCATCGGCGGCAACGCTTTCAACGCCGAAAAGACAGGGTGCTACTAAATTAATTTTATCGTTCATTTTTAATTCTCCGCTTCGGAAGATGTGTTTTCTCGAAGCTCACCGCGATAAAATCCGCCAAGCACTCCGTTTATAAAGGTTTTGCTCTTCTCAGTGCTATATACTTTCGCTATTTCAAGATACTCATTTATTGAGACGTTAAGCGGGATCGCCGGGAAATTGATAATCTCTGCAATAGCCACAATCATAATCACCATATCCATAGTGGCTATCCTGTCTTGCTCCCAGTTTTTTGCTGTCTCAACAACCATTTGACGGTACTCATCTTGGTGCTCAACTGCCTTTTTAAGCAAATCCTCTGCAAAATCACGGTCTGTCTCATCGCGGTACATAGGCAGCAGCAACTCAGTGTCATCACTCTCTGGAGTGAAGTGTTTTATTGT
>CALGCE010000080.1 GCA_937884625.1 uncultured Clostridia bacterium | reverse complement strand
CAACCTTAGCAGGACAAGCGTTCATCATTACCTAGGAAGGATAAGCAGCAGTACCACCCGGCACATAAAGTCCGGCACGGTCTACGGGTATGACCTTTTGACCTATTACAACACCGTCTTCATCATTTATTATAAAACTGTTGCGTTTTTGTTTCTCGTGGAACTTGGTTATATTTATAGACGCTTTTTTTAATATCTCTATAAATTCAGGCTCTACCGACTTTACCGCACTGTCTATCTCCTCTTTTGTGACAAGCAGACTGTCAAGTTTTGCATTATCGAACTTTTCGCAGTAATAAAAAAGTGCTTTATCGCCGTTTTGCCTTACGTTTTCAATAATTTCTGTTACAATATCCTCGACATTGGTCTGCGGATTGCTCCTTGCAAATATTTCATCATTTTTTACTTCGCCGTATTTATATATTTTTATCATAACTGTTCCTCCGAAATTTTTGAAAGTTGCTCCGATATTCTGTCTATTTGTTCTGCCTTGAATTTGTATGAAGATTTATTTGCTATAAGCCTTGCACTTATCGGTATAATCGTCTCCTTGACCTCTAAATCGTTCTCTTTAAGGGTGGCACCCGTTTCAACTATATCAACTATAACATCGGAAAGTTTAAGTATAGGTGCTATTTCAATAGAGCCGTTGAGGTGTATTATATCAATATCTCTGCCCTTTGTACGGTAAAAAGATTTTGCTATATTTGAAAATTTAGTGGCAACTCTAAGCGTTTTTGAGTTATCGTCATAAAAATCTTTCGGTCCTGCCACCGCCATACGGCATTTGCCCATATTAAGGTCTAACAGTTCATATATGTCAGGCTCGTATTCAAGCAAAATATCTTTACCTGCAACGCCTATATCGGCGGCTCCTCTCTCGACGTATATTGCAACATCGGACGGTTTTACCCAAAAATATCTTACCTTTTTATCTTCGTTTTCAAAAATCAGTTTTCTATTTGGTTCAAGTAATGACGGGCACTCATACCCTGCCTTTGCAAACATATTATAAACCTTTTCGCCAAGTCTTCCTTTCGGAAGTGCTACGTTTAAAAAGCCGTCATCATCGCTTTTTTTGTTTTCAGACCAATTTACACGCTCTAAAACATCGGTATAAACCGCAAACCCTATTGCACAGGATTTTCTTCCCATCTTACGCATAAGAGCGTCGTACTGACCGCCCGAAAGCACCTCTGTCGGAATATCCTTTAAAAATCCCTTGAACACTATACCGTTATAATAGTTTATATCGCCCACAACCGAAAAGTCGATTATTACAGACTTATTATCGGCAAACTTACTCATAACGCTTAAAAACTTTGAGCAAACATCACCGTCAATTTCTTTTAAATCTTCGCATACTTCCTGTACCGTACCGTTTATTGATAACAGTCTTTTTAATGTAGAAACTGCATTTATGTCGCAACTGTCTTTACAAATATTATCTATCTCGTGAAAATTCTTCTCGCCTATCGCCTTGTAAAGTGAATATTCGCTTGATTTTGAAAGGTCAAGTTTCTTAACAATCCCTGAAAGTATATCCAAATCGGACACCGCAAGGACGTATTCGTTTGAAAGCAGATTAAGACCTTTAAGGGAGAGTGAAAGCACATCGCAAATGTCTTTTTCGCCTATGTCGCCGAAACACTCAACACCCGACTGCATAATCTCCTTATACGAGCCTGTTCCCTTTGATATACGGTAGACGTTTTCATTATAAAACAGTTTCTCAATGCCGTCGGTCTTATCAGTGCTGTTTTTAATTATTGATAAGGTCACGTCGGGCTTTAACGCCATAAGTTTACCGCTCGTATCGGTAAAGGTAATAACGTTATCCGAAACCAAAAAGTCCTTATTCCGTGCATATAAATCGTATTCTTCAAATTTACTCATACGGTACGGCTTATATCCGTAACTTAAATATAATTGTCTTAGTGAAAATATTATTCTTTCACTTGTTTGTAAAACATTATCACTTACCGTCATTTTCTTTCTCCGTTTCCGATAATTTATCAAGGGCGATTCTATACCCGTCAGAACCGTAGGTTAGGCTTCGGTTTACCCTACTTATAGTAGCCGTACTTACCCCGACCTTTTCTGCTATCTTTTGATAACTTAACCCCTTATCAAGAAGTATTGCTGTATCAAAACGCTGTGCCATATCCTGAATTTCCTTTATTGTACACAAATCTTCAAAAAACGCCTCACATTCTTTTGGCGTTTTTATATTCGTTATTGCCTTAAACAGTCTTTCAATTGACCTGTTCTGATAATTAGACATAATTACTCCCTCTGCTAATTTAGTATGTTATCACTTTACCACACTAAATCGGTAAAGTCAAGTGTTTTTTCAAAATTTATAAAATAAAGGACGTTCCGTAACAAGAACGCCCCCAAAATTCAAAGCGTTGCTGCCATAACCGCTTTTATTGTA
>CALGCE010000079.1 GCA_937884625.1 uncultured Clostridia bacterium | reverse complement strand
TTTATAACATACATACTGCCGTCTTTACCTACCGCACCGCTTACATCAAGCTTCCCGTTTTCTTTAAGCGGTATTTCTACAACGGGATTTACTGCATATCCTCTTACGTTACCGACTGCATCGGATACCGCTATCACAGAGCCGATAGGACCGTTTCCGTCAAGTTTTACTGTTATACTGTCATCGGTATTTTTAAGCATATCGCCCATCATTGAAGTGGCAGTAAGAAGTCTGCCGAGTGCCGCCGTTACTACCGCAGAAGTTTTGTGTATCTGCTCTGCTTTTGTCACTATATCGGTACTGTCAAGTGCCGATGCCATTACAAGTCCGTCACTTGTTATACACCTTATTAACTTACCCATAATTAATATACCTTTCTTGTAACGTATATTAAACGTTCTTGTGTTTTTTCAGGGGGCGTATTCGTCATATCTCCGAAAACCGCCTCGATTTTAAGTCCTGCTTTAGTAAGGGCAGACTTGATTTCCTTTTGGCTGTATGCACGTTCGGTTATATATTCACTGTTTCTGGTGTAGTTCTTACCGTTATTTTTAAAAATATCAAGTGATATATAGGCGGTTTTTTCTTTATCGTTATACTCATTTTGCCAGACGCAGTAAAGTTCGTCATTTTCAATTATGAATGTATTATCTGCTAAAACATATTTGTGTTTATAAATTGTATTAACGTCAAATATAAAAAGTCTGTCCTTTTCAAGAAACAGTGATATTTTTTGTATTGCCATTTGAAAATCTAAATAGTCGGTTATATGATTTAAACTGTCAAGACAGCAAACGGCACCGTCAACCGTACCGTATAAGTCAAGTTCTGTCATGTCCTGACAAAGATACATAACGTCAAGTCCCAAATCTCTTGACTTTTGCTGTGCTATGCTTAACATCTGACACGACACGTCTACACCTATTACCGAAACACCCAAAGACGCAAATTCATTTGAAAATCCGCCCGTTCCACAGGCGGCGTCCAATAAAAGTGTGGGCATACGGTCAAACTTTTCAAAAAGAGAACAAAGGTACTCTGTTCTCTTTTTGTATCCTACGTCATCGGTTAAACTGTCGTAAAATTCGGCAAATTCTTCGTACAATTAACTCACCTTACGTCTGCAAAAAATTCTTCATACCAAACTAGGAAGGTGTATACCGTCCATATTTTACGGCTTACATCCTCTTTACCGCTCTTGTGTTTATCAAGCAGTGCTACAAGTTTATCTGTATCAAAATACTTCTGAGCCGATGCCGACGTAAACGCACTTTTAACCCTATCGTAATACTTTTCCTGTGTAAGCCATACACGAATGGGCACGGGGAATCCCAATTTATCTTTTTGAGCGGTTATTTTAGGTAAGGTCTTTTCCGCCGCCTGACGTAGTGCCAATTTAGTGGTCTTGGTGTTTACACGGCAGTTAAGCGGTATTGTCTGTGCAAGTGCCATTACATTTTTATCAAGGAACGGCACACGAAGTTCGAGTGAATTTGCCATACTTGTTTTGTCGGCTTTAAGGAGTATATCCCCCATAAGCCACATATTTATATCAAGGTACTGCATTTTTGTAATATCGTCTTTATCTGCTACCTCACGGTAGAATTTATCACACAGTATTTTAGGAGCAGGTGCATTTTTTGCCGTTTCGCTTTTTAAAATACTGTTTCGCTCTTTTACACTGAATATATTTGCATTACCTATAAAGCGTTCCTCAATGGTCTTACCCCTGCGTACAAGATAGTTAATACCGTGCTTTTGGGGCAGATGCTCACATACTTTGCTTATTATCCGTCTTACAGCAAACGGCAAACGGTCATAAGCGGTAAGGGTT
>CALGCE010000078.1 GCA_937884625.1 uncultured Clostridia bacterium | reverse complement strand
GGGGCAACCGAAGGTCTAATAGCCGAAACACCCGTTGTAAGTAATACCGAACAAAGCACTATAACGGTTAAGGGACCCCGTTCTGTCGTACAGCAAATAGAGGCTGTTAATGCACAGGCCAAGGTAAATGAAACATTGGAATCAACCAAGACTTATGATGCCGATATAGTAATAATGGGTGCAGACGAAAAGGTATTGTACCGATATTCTTCCGACGGTAAGATTTATAATTCTTCCGATGATGAAATTTCGGGCAACAATCTTACTTTAAGTTTCACAACTGTTAAGGTAACGCAGCCAATATCAAAGAAAGCAACGGTTAAGGTAAATGCTAAATTCAGCAATATACCGTCGGGGATAACCGTAAGTGACAGCGATTGGTGGGTTGACCATACGACCGTTTCGATAATAGGTACACCGAGTGTAGTGGATTCTATCAGTGAGATAAATCTTCCTGCTATTGATTGGCGGAGTGTATCCTCGACTTCAAGCAGTTTTGAGGTTTCGCCTACACTGCCTGACGGAGTTAAAATATTCGATAACATCGACTTCTTTACGGTTACGGTTAATACAAAAGGTTATACAGAGAGAGTATTTACGGTTACCGACATTAGATATTCAGGTCTTGCGTCATCGCTTAATGCAAAGACGGGCAGAAGTATTAAAAATGTTAAGATTTGCGGTAGGGCAGATGTTATTAAAAATTTAAGGGCATCAGACCTTTATGCGGTTATAGACCTGACCGATAAATCCGCAGGTGAGCATACCGTTGAGGCGGTAATAAAATCCGATAAATACAATACCGTTTGGCAAAACGGCACCTATAATGCAACGGTAACGATAAGTTAAGCCGACAAATTAACACAAATCACCTCACTGCATAATATGTGGTGAGGTGGTATCTGTGGTTAAGGGTATATTAACGGTTTTAATAATACTGTTTGCGGTATCGGGTTTATGCGAGTTTATACATTCTGTGCGTCTGTTTTTTATACTTCCCGAAAAAGAAAGAAGTTCGCTTTGCATTATAAGGTTACAGCAGGGGAAGGCAGTACAGCAATTAAGGTTTGTACTCGAACAGTCGCATTGGCTTGGCAGTCTTTATGCCGACAAGGTTGTAGCAATAAGTGACGGTATCGAAAGCGAAGAACTTGATATTTGTAAAAATATGATAGAATATAGCGACATAGTTTTATGCAGTAGTGAAACATTTGAGTATATCGTAGAGAATATTTAAAGGAGAAACACAATGTCCGACGGCATTAATTCCGGCAAAGAAATTATCAGCGGAATAGTGGAGAGAATTACATATAAAAACGAACAAAACGGATATACTGTGGCCACTGTCAGAAGCGGTAAAGAGCATTTGACAGTGGTCGGTGTTTTGCCCTTTTTAGCATCGGGGGAGAGTGCCGACTTTACGGGTAATTATATTGTTCACCCCACCTACGGCAGACAGTTTAGTGCAACGTCATACGAGCGGAAAACTCCCGAAACGACTGCTGCAATCTTAAAATATCTGTCATCGGGAATTATTCGAGGGGTAGGACCCAATACTGCGACAAGAATCGTTGAAAAATTCGGTACCGATTCACTTGATATAATAAAAAATCACCCATCTGAACTTGCAACAATAAGGGGAATTTCACTGCAAAAGGCGTATGCCATTTCAGAAGAATATCAAAAGCAGTATGAGGTAAGGGATATAATGTTAATGTTATCGCCTTACGAAGTGGGTGTTGAAAAATGCGTAAATATATTTCGTGTTTTAGGCAACAGGGCTACCGAAATAATACGGGACAACCCCTATATACTTTGTACCTATGAGATTGATATTCCGTTTGAAAAGGCAGAGAGAATAGCAGGTGATTTCGGTATTTCCTCCGATAACGAGTTGCGTCTTTCGGCAGGTATTGAATATATACTGCGTAAAAATCTTATGAATGGGCATATATGTCTGCCTAAAAACAAATTGACCGCTGTTGCAATGCGTCTGCTTGAAAGCGATGAAATGCGTATTGACACAATAATTGATAAAATGACTGAAAATTTATCGGTTATGATAAAACAAATAGACGGTATGGATTATTTGTCGTTACCGGAATACTACACGTCGGAGGAATATATTGCCGCAAGGTTAAAGGCAGTAAGTAATAACATAGGCGGAAATTTAACCGCCGAAGACCTTGAAATTGACTTTGTTGAAAACAAACTGAAAATTAAATTTGAGCAGTTGCAAAGAAAGGCAATAAAGCAGGCGTTCGGGAGCGGAATACTTATACTTACGGGCGGACCGGGTACCGGCAAAACGACCACGCTTAACGCCATAATAGAACTGTTTGAACGAAGAGACTTAAATATTCAACTTACCGCACCTACGGGCAGAGCGGCAAAGCGTATGACAGAACTAACTGGCAGAGATGCCAAAACCATTCACAGACTTTTGGAGGTTGAGTGGGGTGCAGGGGATAAACAGCAGTTTTCAAGAAACGAGAAAAATCCCCTTGAATGTGATGTTATAATAATAGACGAAGCCTCGATGATAGACAGTGTGCTGTTTGAAAAACTGTTAAGGGCGTTAAGACTGTCTTGCAGAATTATTCTTGTGGGCGATGCCGACCAATTACCGAGCGTTTCGGCAGGAAATGTGCTTAACGATATACTCTCATCGGAGTGCTTTCCGTCCATAAGACTTAAAAAGGTTTTTCGTCAGGCAAAGCAGAGCCTTATTATCACGAATGCCCACGCAATAATTAACAACGAACCGTCTGATTTTTCAAATAAGGGTAAAGATTTCTTCTTTTTGCATAAGTTTTCGGGTAATGATGTATGTAATACGGTACTTGAACTCTGCTGCGACAGATTGCCAAATGCCTACGGCTTTAACAGTTTAAATGATATTCAGATACTGTGTCCGTCAAGAAAACTGAGTACGGGTACGGTAAATCTCAATAATTTACTGCAACAGTGTTTAAATCCGCAAAGGGACGGGGGAGCACAACTTAATTTTAAGGGTGTAAGTATGCGTGTTGGCGATAAGGTTATGCAGATACGCAATAATTACGATTTGCAGTGGCAAAAGGACGATGGCGAGTTCGGTACGGGCGTGTTTAACGGCGACGTGGGTTATATTACCGATATTGACCTTAGGGGAGGTATTGTCAAGGTAAAGTTTGACGATAGGATTGCAACCTATTTTACCGAGAATATAGGCGAACTTGAACTTGCGTATGCTATAACGGTACATAAAAGTCAGGGAAGCGAGTTTGACTGTGTAATACTGCCGCTTTTTGACGTACCGTCGCAGTTAAAGTACAGAAATTTGCTTTATACTGCGGTTACAAGAGCCAAAAAAATGCTTGTAATCGTAGGCAGTGAGGGAATATATAATGAAATGGTGGCAAATGATAAAAAGACGTTACGGTACACCCTTTTAAGAGAATTTATAAATGAAAACAGATAGTTTTTTATTAGGATTTTATTCTTCCGTTTTGCAGTTGATTTTTCCGAATAAATGTGTATGTTGCGGAGAAATTATAGGCGAAAAAGAGTATTTGTGCGGTATATGTAATCGGGACATTGAACGGATAAAGGTATCAAAACGCTGTTATCGGTGCGGACTTGAAAAGCAGTACTGTACCTGTAAAAAGCGTGTTTACTATTTTGAAAGCATTATTTCTCTTTTCGAGTATAACGGACTTGCAAAAGACGGGATAGCAAAATATAAGTTCGGCAGAAGAAGTCATTACGGGGAATTTTTTGCAACACAAATGGCACTTGCGGTCAAAAACGAGTATAAAGATATTAAATTTGACTTTATATGCTGTGTTCCCACTGCCAAGAAAAGTAAACAAAAATACGGATTTGACCATACGAAACTTCTTTGTGAGATAATGTCGGATATGCTAAAAATTCCCATGTACTGCGGTATACTTAAATGTAATTTTTCAAGCAGTAACCAGCATACAAAAAGCAGGAACGAAAGATTTTCAAATGTATCGGGTAAGTACTGCTTTACACGAAAAGTAAAATGTAAGAATGTACTTTTAATAGACGATATTAAAACTACGGGAGCAACGCTAGATGAGTGTGCAAAGCAACTTCTCTTTGCAGGTGCCGACAGGGTGTACTGCGTTACCGCACTTGCAGATATACCAAACAATACTAAACTGTTGAAAAAGGAAACAACATAATATATAATTATAAACGGTGATATAAATGGCAACAGAAATCGGTATAGACTTAGGCACATCAAAGACCGTAATATTTTCGAGTACCAAGGTGGTTTTGGAACTTCCGAGTATGGTTACGGTTGATAACGAGAGTTGGGAACCCGTATATTACGGGGAGAAAGCAAAGCAGACTTTGGGCAGAACGCCCGACAGTCTTGTTTGTGTTTCCCCTATTGAACACGGAGTTATAGCCGACTATGATATAGCCGAAATGATGTTAAAGCAGTATATGTTTGAGGCTTTCGGCAGTAAGATAGTAAGACCGAGAATAATGGCAACACTGCCCGCAGGTCTTACCGAACTGCAACATCACTCCCTTGCAAACGTTGTCGAATCGGGAGGCGGCAGAAACATATCTGTAATAGAGGGACCTCTTGCGATTGCTTTCGGGTTAGGTCTTGATTTTTCAAAGCCACACGGAACGCTTATTGTGGATATAGGTGCAGGGACAACCGATATAGCGGTAGTATCTATGGGCGGAATATCGGTATGTGATTCTTTTAAGGTGGCATCGGGTGACTTTGATGTTCAAATAGCAAGGTACATACGAAAGGAATATAACATAGAGATAGGACCGCTGATGGCGGAGTCGATAAAAAAGCAGATAGGTACCGTCGCTCAAAGACAGGTGGAAGTGGCAATGGTTGCAAAGGGCAGAAACGTATTTACGGGATTGCCCGAGAGTTTTGAGATAACGTCGGCAGAAGTCTATGAGGCGATTAAAGAAACGACCGATGCTATATGTAATGCCATTCGTTCGGTCATTTCAAGAACAGACCCTGACCTTGTATCGGATATAAAGTCTGACGGGCTTTACCTTACGGGCGGAGGTTCGCTTATGAACGGAATGGCGGATTTAATTTCGCAGTTTTGCGATACAAAGGTGCATCTGCTTGACGACCCGACACACAGTGTTGTAAAGGGTGCGGCCGCCGCACTTAAACACCCTGAACTTTTAAAGAATGTAAATTATCAGTTGCGTTCAATAAGGGAACTGATTATTGAATAAAATACTTGACAAAACGGTTTTTTGTGTTATAATACTACTTGACAATGAAGCAGAACAGACCACGTTCTCACCCATACGTGTGTTATCGTAGGGTTAATAAAGCAGTATTTGCAAGAATAATTGTTTTTATGACGTGGGCTATTTTGTTCACGTCTTTATTATTTTAAATTTTACTGAATTACGGAGGTGCTTCACAATCAGCAGCAAAGAATTAGCCATTAATGAAGGTATTAAATTCAAGGAAGTTCGGGTTATTGATTCCGATGGCTCACAACTCGGTATTTTGCCGATAGACAAAGCAATTGAAACGGCGTATTCCAAAGATTTGGATTTGGTTAATATTTCGCCTAATGCAAATCCGCCTGTATGTAAGGTTATGGATTACGGTAAATACCGCTTTGAACAGGCAAAAAGAGAAAAAGAAGCCAAAAAGAATCAAAAGACGTTTGAGATTAAGGAAATCAGATTGGGACTGAGCATTGATACCCACGATTTTGAAACAAAAGGCAACCACGCTTTGCGTTTCTTAAAAGAGGGTAATAAAGTAAAGGTATCCATTCGTTTCAGGGGACGTGAACTCGGTCATCCGGAAATCGGTTACGATACAATGAAGCGTTTTGCAGAGTATTGTGACGAGGTTTCTGTTGTAGAAAAGGCTGCCAAGATGGAAGGACGTAACATGTTAATGTTTTTGGCTCCTAAATCCGGTAAATAAATTATTTGGGAGGACTTAAAATGCCTAAAATTAAAACACACAGCGGTGCAAAAAAGCGTTTCAAACTCACTAAGACCGGCAAGGTTAAACGTGCACATGCTTTTAAATCGCACATTCTTAACAAGAAAACAACGAAGCGTAAGAGAAATCTTCGCAAGGTAGTATGTGCCGATGCAACCAATGTTGCAAAGGTAAAGAAAATGATTCCGTATAAATAATCGGGATTAAACTAAAAAGTGGAGGTTACTTGAAATGGCACGTGTAAAAGGTGCGTTAGCAACACGCAAAAGAAGAAAAAAGACACTAAAACTCGCCAAAGGTTATTTTGGTGCTAAATCAAAACTGTTTAAAACTGCGAAAGAAGCGGTAATGAAGTCGGGCAACTATGCCTATATAGGACGCAGACAGAAAAAGCGTGATTTCCGCCGTCTGTGGATAACCCGTATATCTGCCGCCGCAAAGATGAACGGAATGAATTATTCAACGTTTATGAACGGTCTTAATAAGGCAGGAGTACAGATTAACCGTAAGATGTTAGCAGACATTGCGGTAAATGATGCCGCAGGTTTTGCTGCACTCGTTAAGACTGCTCAAAAGGCTTTGGCAAAATAAATATTTATGTCGCCCGAGATTATCTCGGGCGAATTTTTGCTTAAAAAGGGGGAGAAAAAGTGCCTGATTTCATAGAAATTACAAGTAAGGACAATCCGCTTATCAAGTTTATACCGTTGCTTCAAAAATCAAAAAAGGCAAGGGAAGAAAATGGTCTTTTTGTGCTTGAAGGTCTTAGAATTTGTTTAGACCTTTATGATAATACGTCTGAATTTGATAAACTGATTGTCACAAAAACGGCTATGGAAAAATACACTTCGGATATTTTAAAACTTAGCGGTAAGTCACAAAAATGCTATTTAATAAACGATAGCCTTTTTAAAAAAATTTGTGACACATCTTCTCCGCAGGGCGTAATGGCTCTGGCAAAAAGGTGAAGACGGTTCAGTACTTCTCTCTGCCTGGTTCGGATATTGAGAGATCATTGGTTGTGATTGAAAAAGTGAAAAATACACCAGGAAAATATTTGAATATAAATGTAAATTTATCCACGAGTATTCCAAGTTTAACAAGATTAAAATCTACAAAATTATCAAAAAATGAATTAAGGGAATTATTCTGTCCTCTGACGGTTGCGACCCGTACAGTCCAAAGGTAATAAGGGCGTCAATGGGAACACTGCTTAGAATGCCTGTTTTTATTACGGATAATATAAGCGAATTTGTACTATCAAACGGCTTACGGTCTTTTGCCTGCGTTGTTGACAGTACGGCAGAAGATATAAACAAGGTAGAGTTTAAAGACGGCGACGTACTGATAATAGGCAACGAGGCAAACGGCATTACCGAAACAACGCAAAATAATGCCTATAAAAGGGTAACAATACCGATGTCGGGTAAAGCAGAGTCACTTAACGCTTCGGTTGCGGCGGCAATAGCATCTTGGGAAATGATGAAACGTCAGTAGGTGATTTTTTGAAGAATTTAAAGGTTAAGAATTCTTTATATAATCTTGCCACCTTGCAAACGGTTTACGGTGCAGGGAGTATAAGGGCGTATAAAATTTATAAAATACTTTGTGAAAACAAACTTATTAGTATGAATCTTGATGATATTTTAAAATCCGACGTTATTGATATAAAAGAGCGTGAAAAAATCAAAGCGGTAAAACGCCATACAGTAGGTAAAATATTTATTGACTGTGAAAATAACGGCATAAATATTTTAAGTATTTGTGATGACGCTTATCCCGAAAGACTTCGTAATATTCAAACACCGCCACTTATATTATATATCAAAGGCAGTTTGCCCGATATTGACAACGAGCCTGTGTTTTGCATTGTAGGACCGAGAAAAATATCGGAGTTTGGTAAAAGGGCGGCATATTCGCTGTCTTACCGCCTTGCAAGGTCAGGAATGATAATAGTAAGCGGAGGGGCACTCGGCGGAGATACCCATGTGCATACGGGTGCACTGAAATCAGGCGGAAAAACGTTGGCGGTTTTAGGTTGCGGTATTATGAGCGATTATCTCTCGGCTAATAATGAGTTGAGAAACAAAATAGCAGAGAACTGTTGCCTTGTAAGTGAATATCCGCCGTATCAAAAGGCTACAAAATACTCTTTTCCCATAAGAAACCGTATTATGTCGGGATTGAGTCTTGGAGTTGCGATAGTTGAGGCAGGGGAGAAAAGCGGTACACTTGTTACCGCAAAACAC
>CALGCE010000077.1 GCA_937884625.1 uncultured Clostridia bacterium | reverse complement strand
CCACCATTGCAACCTTACCGCCACTCTTTAATTCATTTATCTTTTGTGCCTTGCCCTCAGGCAAAATTTCCGCAAAAACTTCGGTAATACCTGCCGTTTTTGCTACTCTGTTTGCAGTCCTCTTATTGTCGCCCGTAAGCATTACAACCTTTATACCCATATTTTTAAGTCTTGATACTGCACTAAAACTATCAGGCTTTACTGTATCCGCAACCGCTATTATTCCCAAAACTTTGCCGTCACAAGTAAATACAAGCGGTGTTTTGCCTTCGTCTGCCAATTCTTCGGCAGTATTTTTAACCTCGGTATTTATATCTGCATATTTTTCGCTTGCCGTTATGCTTCCTGCAAAAATTCTTTTATTATCTATAACCGCAGACACTCCGCTACCTGCAAGGTTTTTAAAATCTTTTGCTTTTAATTTTGAAACTCCTGACTGTTCTGCTTTTGCCACGACTGCCTTTGCAAGAGGGTGTTCGCTTAAAGCCTCAACCGAATAGGCAATTTGTAAAAGTTCTTTGTCATTTATACCGTTTAATGCAATTATATCGGTAATTGTGGGTTTACCTTCGGTTACGGTACCCGTCTTGTCTAGCACCACTGTTTTTACCTTTCCTGCGTTTTCAAGAGAAGTGGCATTTTTAAAGAGTACCTTGTTTTTTGCACCCACACCGTTTGCAACCATTATTGCAACGGGCGTTGCAAGTCCCAATGCACAGGGGCAACTTATTACAAGCACCGATATTGCCCTTGCAAGACTAAAACCTATCGACCGTCCTAAAACAGACCATACAATAAAGGTTATAACCGCCAAAGACATAACCGTAGGCACAAATACTGCCGAAACTTTATCCGCAATTCTTGCAACGGGTGCTTTTGTTGCCGATGCATCGCTTACCATACTGATAATTTTCGAAATGGTACTCTCACTGCCTACCCTTAATGCAGTACACCTGAAATATCCCGAAAGATTAACCGTTCCCGAAGATACCGTATCGCCGACACATTTATCAACAGGCAGACTTTCTCCCGTAATTGCGGACTCATCTATAACACCGTTTCCGAAAATAACCTTGCCGTCACACGGTACCGATTCGCCCGACTTGATGACCACCTCATCACCTACTGACAGATATTCGGCGTCAATTATTATTTCCTTGCCGTCTTTTATAACCGTAGCAGTTTTGGGTGCTAACTTTTCAAGTGATTTTAATGCATTCGTTGTCTTACCCTTTGAGTATGCTTCTAACATTTTGCCTACTGTAATAAGGGTCAGTATCATAGCACTTGACTCAAAATAAAGTCCGTGTAAATACTGCATTACCATACCCTCGTTACCCTTTATTTGCAAATCGGTCATTAAAAATAAATTAACACAACTGTAAATATACGCCGCCGAAGAGCCTAACGCTACAAGGGTATCCATATTGGGACTTCTATTTATTAGTCCCTTAAAACCGCTTATAAAAAACTTCCCGTTTATTACCGCTACCGCCGTTGTCAGTAATAACTGAATAAGTCCTATTGCTACATAATTTCCGTCAAGAACTTTCGGCAGGGGTAAATTCCACATAGTATGTCCCATCGAAAAGTACATAAGCACTGCCAAAAATACAAGCGAATATACAAGACGCATTTTAAGCGGTTTTAATTCGTCCTCTTTTTCTTGTTCGTCTTTTGTGGTCTTTTCCCTGCTTTTAGCATCATATCCCGCATTTTTTACGGCAGATATTATTTCACTGTCGGTTGCAGTTCCCTCTACCGTCATAGAGTTTGTAAGCAGATTTACACTGCATTGGGCTACACTTTCAAGTTCAGATACCGCCCTTTCTACCCTTGTACTGCAAGCGGCACAACTCATACCGTAAACGTCAAAACGTCTCATATAAATCACCTGCCTTTATTTTTTGCATAAAAATATTTAATATGTAAAATGGCGGTTGTTTGTCAGTTCCTCTTTATATTTTTTTGCAACGCTTTTAGCCTTTGATAAATCGTGGGACAGGTAGTTTCCGCACTCAATTTTTGTCGCCCCCGGTATTTCGCCCTCAAAATTTATAACAAAGTCGCACATACCTACTACAAAATCAAATAAATCCCCTGACTTTAAGTCGCCAAACATAACAAGATAAAATCCCGTCTGGCAACCCATAGGTCCAAAGTAAATTACATTGTCTTTGAATTTACTGTTTCTGAAATAGGTTGCACCTAAATGCTCTATCGTGTGCATAGCACGAATGTCTATTACTTCGTCCTTGTACGGCTTTACCATTCTTATGTCAAATGTAGTGGCAACCGTACTGCCACACCTGTCCTTACGGGAAACGTAAAGTCCCGTTTCAAGTTTAATATGGTCTACTTTGAAACTTTCAATCTTATTCATATAAATTCACCCAAATCATTATATTACGATAACGATAATTTTTCAAGTTTTCATATTGCATACGCACGTTTTATAATATATAATCTATAAAGGGGGCAAAATAATGGAAAATATGTTAAGACAGGCAGAACTTACGGGTGCTCTTACAGACCTTTTAATGGGTATAATCATTATTCCTATGATTATACTGCTTTTTAAAAAGCAAACAGATAAAAAGAAACAAAAGAGAATGTGGATTTACTTCTTTATTACACTTTGTATATCTTGTTTTTTGGGATTTACCGTTCATTATTTCTGCGAAAACAGTAATTTAATAAAAAGAATTTTATGGATACCGCTTTTAGCATTGCTATTTGAGGTATTTAACTGTTTTTACCTCGTTGCTCTATCCATTTTTTCAGACGGTGATAAACCGGAGAAAAAAGATATAATTACAATCCACTTAATAAGCCTTACCGCCTATTTGGTAACGCAGGTACTTTACTATACATACAACCTTGATATTATAAGGTCGTTTACCGTCTTTGATACCGTTATTGCCCTTATAAGTTTTACATTAATTATAATAAAATCTTGTAAGAAAGGACATATCGGCGAACGCATACTTTTTTGTGCACTTTTGCCTATGCTTCCGGCAGGATATTTTCAAATAAAGAGAAATACACTTGTTAAAATGGTATGGTATTTTGACCATAACGGACTTACACACCTGCTTGTAATATTAAGCGTTCTGATACTGTTTTTTGCAGTAATAAAGAGGATATTGATGTATTGATAAATGAATTTGATATTGTATTAACAGATAATGATTCATTTATGGATGTAAAAAGATTAGTTAAGATGTAAAGGTGATAATAATGAAATTTAAAGATACTTTTAAAAAGTACTATTTTAAAATTACTGGAAGTATATATAATAAAAAACT
>CALGCE010000076.1 GCA_937884625.1 uncultured Clostridia bacterium | reverse complement strand
TCAGTCACAACGGCGCATTTTTTAGAATCATACGAAAAAGAAAAACATAAAGGTTCATTTGCATCGTGACTGATTTCATGAGGCGTTACACAAATATCGTTTATGTAAAAATCTTCAATTTCACGTATCGAATGAAGGCAATCGTAATCTATTCTTCCAAGATTCGTATCATATATTCCCTGAATACTTCCCATTGAAGCATAAACGGGAATAAAACGTTTTCTTAAAAGAACTCCGAGACCTTTTATATGGTCTGAATGTTCGTGGGTTACTGCAACCGCACGCAGAGTATCAAGACTACCCCCTGCATTCTCTATTGCCTCATTTAAACCTTTAAAAGATGCTCCTGCATCTATAAGTATTCCGCCCTTATCTGATAATATATATGTACTGTTCCCCGTAGAACCGCTGAAAAGCGGACAAATCCTTGCCATAATTACTCCTTTTAAACTAAAAGCGGAACGAAATACCGTTCCGCTTTTTTATGCTTGACGCAGTTTTTGCAAATCGGGATTTACCGTCACCCGTTTTATATTAGCACCAAGAGCCGTAAGTTTTTCGGCTATTTTCTCATAGCCCCTGTCAATATGGACTATCTCCTCTACTTCGGTAGTACCCTGTGCCATAAGACCTGCTATTATCATAGCCGCTCCTGCTCGTAAATCCACCGCTTTTACAGGTGCCGGATTTAAATTTTCGACACCGGTTATAACCGCCATTTTTCCGTCTACCTGAATGTCTGCACCCATAAGCGTTAACTGTTCAACGTACCTGAAACGGCTATCCCAAACGCCCTCAGTTACAATGCTTGTCCCCTCGGCAACCGATAAAAGCGTTGCTATTTGGGGTTGCATATCGGTAGGAAATCCCGGATGAGGCATAGTTTTTACATTGCACTTTTTAGGTCTTGTAGTCATACGGACATTTACAGCCTCGTCATATTCTGTTATTTCGGCACCCGTTTCAATAAGTTTTGCTATAATTGATTCAAGATGTTTGGGTGTTACATTTTCTACCGTAACGTCGCCCTTTGTCGCAACCGCCGCAACCATATAAGTGCCTGCTTCTATCTGGTCGGGAATAATACTGTAACAGGTACCTTTAAGACTGTCTACACCACGTATCTTAATAACGTTGGTACCTGCACCCATAATGTTTGCACCCATAGAGTTTAGGAAGTTTGCAAGGTCAACTATATGAGGCTCCCTTGCGGCATTTTCTATTACGGTAAGACCTCTTGCCTTTACCGATGCAAGCATTATATTTATCGTCGCACCTACCGATACCATATCAAGGTATACCGATGCACCGCTGAGCCTTAACGCCCTTGCATCAACCATACCGCCTTCGATAGACACCTTTGCACCAAGCGACTCAAAACCTTTGATATGTTGGTCAATCGGACGTACACCAAAGTTACAACCGCCCGGAGGTGCTACTCTCGCACGGTTTAATCTGCCTAAAAGTGCACCTAAAAAGTAACTTGACGCCCTCATATTTTCGGTGATTTCTTTGGGAACTATAAAAGAATTTACATGTGACGGGTCTATTTCCACCGAAGTTTTATTTATTGTGCGTATATTTGCACCTAAATAACTCATCGCATTTAAAATAGCCGATACATCGGATATTTCGGGAAGGTTTTCTATTATACAGGGACTATCTGCAAGCAATACCGCCGGCAGTATGGCAACTGCCGCATTCTTTGCTCCGCTTATACGGACTTTGCCTTTAAGCGGTTTACCGCCGTTTATTACAAACTTTTCCAAATACGGCACTCCCAACTTCCAAATTTTATCTATATTATTATACCCAAAATCAAAGAAAATGTCAACTGTTTATAATTCTTTTTAACACAACATATATATTTTTTTAGCGTCTATCATCTAACATCTAGTGTCTAATATCTAATTCCCGCCCTGCCGTAACTGCTTATGATAACCTGCTTATGGCAGGTGGGTTTCGTCCGAACGGCTTCGCGCTCCCTTCTTCCGAACTCGGCACCGCCGCGGGAGGTCTGCAAGCCCACCGCCCGAGAGCAAATCCCTATTTATATCTATTGTAGGGTTATAAAGGCAGCAGTTCACGAACAAGGCAGGAGATAAATATTA
>CALGCE010000075.1 GCA_937884625.1 uncultured Clostridia bacterium | reverse complement strand
ATGTTTATTTCTTACAATTACAAATTCATTTAAAATTTTCGACCAAAACCTTGCTCTTACCGCAGGTGCACCGTCCAAAAGGACGCAAATGGTAGCACTTGATATTTACAACACCTTTTACGGCAGGGTGGGCTCCGAGGGAGGAGGACAGGCGAAGGCGGTAGTATTTTTCATTATCGTAGCCGTAATTGCGTTGTTGCAACTGTACCTTACCCGTCGCAAGGAGGTAGAGAGTTAATGAAAAAGACCTCTCTTTTAAATGCGGTACTTTTTATAGTTCTGCTTGTATTTGCAGTATTATTTATCGCACCTGTATTTATAGTGCTTATGAACTCCTTTAAAACCAAATTTTCAATAAGCCAGACACCGTTTGTATTTCCGTCAAATACCACCTTTGCAGGAATAGAGAACTATACTTCGGGAATATCGAATACGGGATTTTTCGCCTCATTCGGTTGGTCGCTTTTTATAACCGTACTGTCGGTAGTGGCAATAGTAATTTTTACTTCTATGACGGCTTGGTATATCGTAAGGGTTAAGGGTGCGTTTACCTCTATTATATATTATCTTTTCGTGTTTTCTATGATAGTACCGTTTCAGATGGTTATGTTTACTATGTCAAAGATAGCGAATATTTTAAGACTTGACAACCCGCTTGGAATTATATTAATATATTTAGGGTTTGGTGCAGGACTTTCGGTGTTTATGTTCAGCGGATTTATAAAGTCGGTGCCGTTAGGGATAGAGGAGGCGGCAACCATTGACGGTTGCAACCCTTTTCAGACCTATTGGAATGTAGTTTTCCCGATTTTAAAGCCGACTGCCATAACCGTTGCCATTCTTAATACCATGTGGATATGGAACGACTATTTACTGCCCTATCTCGTAATAGGAAGCGACTACAAAACAATACCTATTGCGATACAGTATTTAAAGGGCGGATACGGTTCGATTGATATGGGTGCTATGATGGCAATGTTGGTACTTGCAATAATACCGGTAGTCATATTTTATCTGACAAGCCAAAAATATATCATCAAGGGAGTTGCGGCAGGTGCTGTTAAGGGGTAAAACGGTAAAAAGTGAAAGCGGAATACTGTTGGCACTGTCCTCACTGCCGTCAAAGTACGGCATAGGTTCGCTCGGAATAGAAAGTTATAATTTTGTGGACTTTTTAAAACTGAGCCGTCAAAGATATTGGCAACTGCTGCCCTTAGTCCCGTTAGGCGAGGGAAATTCGCCGTATAAGTCGGCATCGTGTTTTGCAGGGGAAATACTTTATATTGATATAGATTTTCTTGTAAGGGACGGTTATTTAAACCCTGATGATATAAAGGAAGTGGACTTCCCCCAAAACACCGACTATGATAAGGTAAGGAAATTTAAAATACCGCTTCTTAAAAAAGCGGCAGAGAATTTTAACACAAGGCGTTCGGATTATCTGCGTTTTTTAAAGGATAATGAGCAGTGGCTAAATGACTACGCCATTTTTATGACCGCCCTTGAAAAGCAGAACACCGACTCGATTTTAGACCTTGATGACGGCATTAAATACAGACTACCCATACCGCTTAAAACCTTTGCTATGGAGAACCGTAAAGAAATACGGTTTTATAAGATAACGCAGTTTTTGTTTTATTCGCAGTATTATGCATTAAAGCGGTACGCAAATAAAAACGGAATAAAACTTATAGGCGATATACCTTTTTATGTTTCGCTTGACAGTGCGGAAGTGTGGAAAGAGCCCGATAATTTCAGGCTCGGCAGGGATTTTACGCCTGTACTTGTTGCTGGGGTTCCTCCCGATGTTTTTTCGGAGGACGGTCAGTTGTGGGGCAACCCGATATACGATTGGGAATACCAAAAGAAAAATGAATATTTATGGTGGCAAAAACGACTTGCCCACTGCAAAAAGATGTATGACGTGATAAGGATAGACCATTTCAGAGCGTTTGCAAGTTACTATACCATTCCCTACGGCTCAAAAAATGCTAAAAGCGGAACTTGGGAAAAGGGTGCAGGACTTGCATTTTGGAATACTATGCAAAAGGCACTCGGTAAACTAAACGTAATCGCCGAAGACCTCGGCAGTGACGATATCGAAACGGCACAGTTAATAGAGGATACACAGTTCCCCAATATGAAGGTGTTGCAGTTTGCTTTTTCGGGGGATATGCAAAATCCGTTTATCCCTAAAAACTACAACCGAAACTGCGTTTGCTATACGGGTACTCACGATAACGACACCACACTCGGTTGGTACAGTTTAGCGACCAACAAAGAACGGATAATGGCAAATAAAATAGTACCGTATATCGAAAACGCACCTATGCCCATAAGAATGATAGCGGCGGCGATGAACTCAAAGGCAAAAATGGTAATAATACCTTTACAGGATTGGCTCTGCCTTGACAGTACCGCTCGTATGAACACACCGGGAGTACCAAGAGGTAATTGGGAGTGGCGGTATACTTCCGACACCCTTACAAATTCCCTTGCCGAAAAAATAAGAAAACTATCAAAAGGCAGGAACGGAGTTTAGTTTTTAGTTTCTAGTTTTTAGTTTCTAGAATTTTACAAAAACCCTTTCTTACAAAGTTGTAAGAAAGGGTTAATTTTTATCGGTTGATATTTGGGTTGTCTGTTCTGTCTAAAAGATAATCAATGCTTACTTTATAATACTCTGAAAGTTTTATCAATACATCTGCCGTTAAGGCAATAACGCCCGTTTCATATTGTGAGTAGGTGTTTTGTGATATGTTTAAAATTTCTGCTATTTGCCTTTGTTTAATGTCCCTGTCTTCCCTAATTGCCTTTAAATTTTTAAACTACATATCTAATACCGTTTTTACCTTTTAATCTCAATTAAATCACTGATTTTACAATCAAGCACACAACAAATACGATCAAGAATATAACTATCATATCTCTTGACATTGTTTTTGTAATACTTATCTATTATTTGATACTGTATACCCGTTCGCTTTGATAATTCGTATCTTGTCATTTTTAAATTATCCAATACTTTATCAAGTGTTAATCTTATCATATTTATATATGCACCTCATAAACACAGTTATTTACAAATATTTGGATTGTTTGTTCTTCCTAATATATAGTCGGTTGAGGTGCCGTAAAAATCTGCAAGAGCAATTATAAACCGTGTAGGCATATCTCTTTTCCCAAGTTCATAATTACTGTAAACCCTTTGGTCTATTCCAAGAAATGATGCAACTTCTTTTTGAACTAAATCCCTATCTTCCCTTAAATCTTTCAGTCTTGGATAATACATACACTTTCACCTCATATTCAGTATATGTACTATCAAACAATAGTATTGATTTTACTATCGTATAATAGTAAAATGTGTTTGGGGTGATAAAATTGACAAAAAGAATAGTCGTTGCAGGGTGCAGAGATTTTAACAATTATGATATTGCAAAGGAATATATAAGCCACTGCATAAGCAGGATAAAGAAAACCTATGACCTTATCTTTGTTTCAGGCGGTTGCAAAGGTGCAGATATGTTAGGAGAACGGTTTGCAAATGAAAACGGGTATAAAATTGAACGATATGCCGCAAATTGGGAATTATACGGCAGAAGTGCAGGTCCTAAAAGAAACAGGGAAATGGTAGAAATATCGGATTATGTAATTTGTTTTTGGGACGGTAAAAGCAAAGGCACCAAAACAACAATAGAGTTCGCCAAAAAATACGGTAAAAATTTAAGGGTAAAAATGATATAAAAAAGTGTCAGGAGGTTTTCCTGACACTTTTTATTATATTGAAGTTTCGTGTGCGATTTCGAGCATATTAAAGTCGAATTCTTTTTTCATATTAAGGGCTTCAAAAATATCGTAATCTACTATTTTACCCTCTTTATAAGCAACTACCCTGTTGCCTATACCCTTGTCAAGCAGATGTACCGCCATATTGCCGAACTGGGTTGCCCTTACACGGTCACGGACGGTAGGACTGCCACCCCTTTGAACGTGACCTAGTACAGTGGCTCTTGACTCTATTCCCGTAGCAGACTGTATCTGTTCGGCGATTTTATCAACACCGCCCACGCCCTCTGCAACGACAACTATAAAATGTTGTTTGCCTGTATTTCTTGCGGAATTTATTTTATTTACTACTTTGTTGATGTCAAGTTCAACTTCGGGTACCAAAACGGCAGATGCACCTACTGCTATACCCGTTTGAATGGCTATGTGACCTGCGTGTCTTCCCATAACCTCAACGACACTGCAACGGTCGTGCGACTGTGCGGTATCTCTTATCTTATCGACCATTTCAACCGCCGTATTCATAGCGGTATCAAAACCGATTGTATAATCTGTACAGGAGATATCA
>CALGCE010000074.1 GCA_937884625.1 uncultured Clostridia bacterium | reverse complement strand
TCCTTCATTTTTTCACCGCCGTTAAAATTTAAAATTTACCAAAAATATTATATTATGTAAACCCAAAAAAAATTGTCAAAGTGCGGTGCGGAAAACGGCATCTTTTTGTAGAAGATAAGAAAGTTTCTAAAACTGTATAAATAAAGTGTTTTTTGAAACACTAAAAGTGACGGAGGGAATGTATATAATGAAAAAATTTTTAATAATTTTATCGGCATTTTTGGCACTCGTTTTGCTTTTATCACTATCGGTATTTGCGTTATCAAAAATAGGCTCTACGGGCGATGAAGTAACCTCAATACAATCGGTGTTAAAAGAAAAGGGATATTATACGGGAAATATTGACGGAATTTACGGTACTAAAACCAAAAATGCAGTGACAAAATTCCAAAAAGACAACGGGCTTACCGCCGACGGAATAGTAGGTAAGCAAACCTTGTCGGCACTTGGTATTACAGGGTCTGACTCATACGGGAACTACTCTTCGGCAGACTATACTCTACTTGCAAGAACAATATCTGCCGAAGCAAGAGGAGAGAGTTATTTAGGTCAGGTTGCCGTAGGTGCGGTTATACTAAACCGTGTAGAACACCCGTCTTTTCCTGATACGGTTTCGGGGGTAATTTATCAAAACGGTGCTTTTTCCTGTCTTAATGACGGACAGTTTTACGAGCCTGTTGCCGACAGTGCATACTCTGCCGCAAGGGACGCTCTTAACGGTTTAGACCCAAGCGGAGGCGCAATTTATTACTACAATCCGACAACCGCAACAAATAAATGGATATTCGGCAGAAAAACCATAACCACGATAGGAAAACATGTATTTTGCGAATGAAAACATAAAACTTATTTTGAGTTGACAAAATTTTGTTATGGGTTTAAAATTACAAACGGTGATAAAATGCTAAAACCCAAACAAATAACAAAGAAATGCAAAAGAGTATATCCTGTTATTTTTAACCGTGTTGACTCAACCAACCGTATTGCAAAAGATTTGGCACTAAACGGTGCAAAAGAGGGAACACTGATAATTGCAAAAAAACAAACCGCCGGCAGAGGGAGGCTTCAAAAAACCTTTTATTCCCCCTTTGGCGGAATATATATGTCGCTCATATTAAAACCAAAGAAAAACTTAAACGACACCGTTTTTATTACCGTTGCGGCGGCAGTTGCAATTTCGCAAAGTATTGAGAACATTTGCGGTAAAAAATGCAGTATTAAATGGGTAAATGATATTTATATTGATGAAAAAAAGGTCTGCGGTATACTTACAGAGGGTTGTTTTTCTTCCGATAAAGAGTTCCCCGAATATGCAATTTTGGGAATAGGTATTAATCTTATAAAACCAAAAGGGGGGTTCCCCGATGATATATCAGGTATAGCAGACGCTGTTATTAACCGCAGACACGTTTCAAATAAACTTCGTGCAAAACTTATATCCGATTTTTTAAAAAGATTTTTTATACTTTACGACAACATAGAACAAAAAGAATATTTAGAGGAATACAAAAAACGTTCTTTTCTTGTAGGAAAACAAATTGAATATATACGCCCCGACGGTATTTCGCACACTGCCACCGTTTTGGGAATTGACGATGATGCCGGTCTTATAATTGAAGAAAACAAAGAAAAAAAGAAGTTAACCGCAGGTGAGATAAAAATAAAGTGGAGAAACGGATAAATCTGTTTTTCCACTTTTGTTTTTTTATTTCTTTTCTTTATAAAATACGTCTATTACAGTTTCAAGCAGTGCATCGGTGTCAGGCTCAAATTCCACCCACTTTTCGCCCATCTTCATTTCGCCCGTTAAAGACTTATATTCGAACGCACTTCCAATGTTTGCGGTAAGACATTCGCCTGCAAGGTAGGTAACCTGCGAGAGTGAAACGTTGGTGCAAACATAGGGCGACATCATATTATAATAAGATGCAAGTTTTGTGAAATTACTCATTATTTGGTTGCCGGCAGTCGATGCAAAGGCAGACAAAAACTGCTTTTGTCTTAACATTCTTCTGTTATTTGCTTCAAGGTCATCTCCACGTGCTCTTATATACCGCACAGCATTCTCGCCTTTAAGCAAAACCTCCTGACCCTCATTAATTCTGCCCATCGGCAAATCCATACTTTCAAGTGAATTTACCCTTACTCCGCCAATAGCGTTGCTCATAACCTTTACGCCGTTTAAATCCAGCGTAACATAAGAACTTATATTAATCCCGTAAAGCAGACGGCTTACCGACTGCATAACGTTTTTACTGCTTTCCTGCGGAGTGTTACCGTAATCGTAGGCTAAGCACAACTGTTGCTTTTTGACATTTGAAAAATTACCGCTTGATGAATAAATATCCATATCAACCATAGTTTCTCTTGATATGGGTATTATTTTTATGCTTTTATCGTCCGTGTTTATACCTGCTACGAAAATAACGTCAGCTTGACCGTTTTTTCCATAACCTAAATTATTGTCTATTTTTTCCTTGTCTATGCCCATAAACAGTATACTTACAACATCGGTATCAAGGACATAGGTCTTGTCCTTGTAATAAACCTCATCATCGCTTACCTGTATGTCATCGGTCTGGGCAACCGATATATTAGTATCGTTTTTGTGAAATTTATTCTTACCCTTAAAAAACAGTATTGCAAACGTCGAAACCAAAAGCAATATAATTATAAGCAAGACGGCTAAAACTATTAAAATGATTTTTTTTGTTTTACTTTTTTTCTCCATTTTCATAATCACTCTTTTAAATTAAATTTCAGTCCCACTTTTTCAAGAGAATTTTCAAATTCCCTTACATTTTCCTTAGTTATATTCTTCATTCGTGTTTTTTGTGCACTTATCCTTGATTTTTCAAAAATAAACTTATGAAAAATTCTGAATACCCAATAAAAGGGCAACAGTACAGGACAGTGTTTCAAAGACGGATACATAATACACATACCCTCATACGACGGAAAAAATGCACTTATTATTTTTTTTGACTTTACCGTTTTAATATCCGTACTGTTTTCCTTTGTCTTCCTTAAAGTTCTTGAAAGTTGATGGTTTTTTACGGTACCGTATACACCGCTATTAAACACATAATCTATGATTTGTGCGGAAATTTCGTCTTCCTTACCGTCCTCAAAGCAAACCGATATTGCATTTTGAACATTACAATAAAACTCATATAAATTTAAACTTTTGAGTTCATTTTCGATATAGTTTCTATCAAGTGGAAGTTTATTAAGAATAAATATATCCAAAAGATGATTTATACCTATTCCGCCGTCACGGTAGTGTTTTGCAAAGTGGGTTAGTACGTATATATAATGGTCTTCGTCCGACAAGGTATGACGCACTTCCCCCTCTTTAACAGGACGTGCGAGTTTCCACCCGTCACCAAAATAACCGTAATAATCACTATTATATGACGGGATAAGCATCTTATGCAGTTCTAGGTTAAGTGATTTTTCTTTGTGCCATATAAGTTCGTGATTGCTTTCAAGTTTCTCTTTATATCCTAAACTTTGCATAACTTGTTTTATGGTTTCATACTGCTCTGTTTTAATAAGAATATCGGCATCGCTCATATTACGCATATCGGTTTTGGGATACAGATACTTTAAGACAGCACCCTTTACAGGCATATAATATATCCCTGCCGATTCAAATGCTGTGTAAATTCTGTTTAATTCGTAAAGTTGACGTTTGTCCTTAAAAACACTTTTATATGCATAATTTTCAAACTTCTCCTCTAAATCGGGGGAGAGTTTTATGTTGGAATTTTTCAGTCCGTAATAAACTATGTTAGCAATATTGTGTTTTTCGGCAAGTGATAAAAGTTCTTCGGCATTATCAATTTCAATACTTACAGGTCTCTCTTCTATTGCCGACACAATAAGTAATGTAATGTTCTTATACAAAATGTCTATTTCTATCATTTCTTTCTATATTAAGATAATAAATACTAATTAATCTTTTTTTATAAGCAACCGAAGTGCACACGGACTAATCAATGTTAAAATGCAAAGCAAAATTCTTTTTATATCACTATACTTTATAATTTGCTTTATATATTTTTTTAAATAATTTCTTATTTTGTCTGTATCAAATTGATATTTTGCATCTTTGCTGTTTTTATCTGCAAAAACAATAATCGAAAATTTTAAAGCATTTTCCAAAACAATTTCACTTGAAAAACTGTTTTCAATACAATATTCAAATCTATCCCAAAAAGCAAGTGCTATATCTATATGGTTTTTTGTAAGGTTTTCCTTGTCGGTAGAAACACTGTCGGTTCTTGAATTATTATAAAAATACAACTTTTCTTTTGTAAATACAACTTTTTTTGCATTTTGCATTACCTTATGAACTGTCCATAAGTCCTCAAAATGTCTGTGGAGAGGAAATCTCACGCCCTGCCAAAGTTTTGTTTTAAACAAAAACTTCCAAACTTGACTTTCCGCTTGATTGTTTAAGAGTTGCTGTGTAAACTCTTTACCGTCAAATTCATTCTTTGAAGGGACTATTCTGTCATATTCTGTATGTGCTTGATAATCACACATCACCGCATCACAGTCATACATATCTAAATATGAAACCAACTTTTCATACATTGTAGGGTCTATCATATCATCGCTGTCAACAAAACCGATTAATTCACTCTTTGCAAGTTCTATACAGATGTTCCTTGCAGATGAAAGACCGCCGTTTTCCTTA
>CALGCE010000073.1 GCA_937884625.1 uncultured Clostridia bacterium | reverse complement strand
TGTCAGCGGATTCTATGACACAGACTGTCCAGACATCATAGATGCTGCAGCAGAGCTGTATATGGATATAGGTTACGATAAGGTTACATTTACAGGGATTGTTAAAAAATTGAATTTTGCCCGCAACTCTATTTATAATTATTTCTCTTGCAAAGAGGATATTTTCCTAGCGTTGCTATTGCAAGAGATAGAGAAGTTTGTGGAGGATGCCAAGGGGATTTTTACCACAGAGGCTAAGGATGTTGATACTTTCTGCGAAGAATGGGCACAGCTTTGGTCTAGACATGCACTAATGATGGGTATTTTTAGTATAGTTAATACAGTTATACTAAAGGATGCTACAGAAACTGCTCATAAGGAGTATCGTGCCAATCTGCATAAAATTTTCTGGCGACTTGGGGATACTGTTAAAACTATATTTCCTAGTTTTACTACTGAGGAGATTAATTTGTTTTTGGAGTACCAGACCTTTGCCTTAGCTATTTTCCCAACAAGTATAGAATTTAAAAAATTAAATAAGATACCTATTTATGAGGACCCTTCTTTTGGCCCGCATACCTTTGCAGATGAATACGTTCCTTATTTGAAGATGATTTTGGGCCATTTACAAAGACAGTAATATAAGTGTATAGACCTATTTTATATAGGTCTGTTTTTGTTATTTTTGACTCTTTGCAGGTGTCACAAAATCCGTTTACACCGCTTTTTATAAGGGACTGCTTTATAATTTCTTCAGTCATTCCCTCAACGCCTAAATATCCCTCTTTACCCGCCTTTTCTTTGCGTTTTTCCTTGCCTAGTATTTGAGGAATATATACATTTATAATACTTCCGTCCTTGCAGATGTTTTTAAGATACGACCGAATAGTTGCACCTGCACTGTCGGAATCGGTCATAACTATAATACCGTTTTTTTGAGATAAAGTGCGTATGAGTTTGCACTTTTCTTTATCTTTAAAAATTCTAAAACCGTCGGTTGTGATAATATAGGCATCTATAACATTTTCAAGAGTTTTCTTATCATATTTACCCTCTACTACAACCGCCTGACTAAGTTTAATCAACGGTCTCACCCTTAACTATTATAAAAATAAGTTTTACGGTTAACTGTTCTAAAACCGTTCTCGGCTCTACACCAAAACTTTTAAGTTTTTTATCAGCGTCAAGCAGTGCTTCAAAACTGAAAATCAGTTTTTCTCTGCTCATTTTTTTTAAATCGGTCTTTGCTCGTTCCAGAACAAAGGCTTTATTTTTATAGCCGAAGTCTTTTGCTATATCTGCGGTGGTTTTACCGCAATTTTGTGCCGTAAAAACCCTGTACATATCTACATAGGCGGCAGATGCGGTATAGAGTATAATCATCGGTTCTATGTGCATAAAAAACATATTATCAAGTTGTTTTAGTGCACCCGATACGTCACAGGCAATAATCTGTTTTACATACTCGTAAACCGATGACTCGACCGACTTTACGCATATAAAATCAACCGTTTCCTTACTTATTTCTTTACCGTTTGCAAAAAAGCAGAGTTTATCGAGTTCGTTTTTAAGGGTGCTTATATCGTCGCCGACAATTTCAATTAAATAACGGGCTACATTGTCGCTCATATTACCGTTTCGCTTGATTGCACCGCTTGTAAGCATTTTTACAAGTGCCGTACCTTTTCGGTGGTCGAGTTTTACCGCCTTGCCGTTACCCTTTTCAACCGCCGATATAAGTTTTTTCGCTTTTGCGTTTCTCTTATCGTCAAACTCTATACTGTCAAACCTGACTATAAACACGCATCCGTCTGTATTATCGGAAAGCAAATCACAAAGTTTATCAAAATCGGACTTTGATGCGTGTTCGAAATCGTAATCGGTAAGGGTTACGCATTTGGTGTCTGCCATCATGGGATACTGGTTTACAGCATCGTATACGTCCTGCAAATCTGCGTTGCCGTCAAATTTTTGCAGGTTGAAAAAAGGGTCGCCCCCGTATGATTTTTCACTGATTTTATCTGCATAGAATTTCTTTAAATAAGAATCGTCACCGAAAAGTAAGTAAGCATTTGAAAATCTGTTTGAAGATATTTCTTTTGAAAGTGCGTCCTCAAAAATCAAAGCCACCTTACACCCCTTTTTTTGAACTATTTTAATTTTAACAGATATGACCTCATTTTACAAGCATACATAAAAAGAAGTACCGCAATTATACATAAAACTGAAAATACGGTGATAATGACAGTCAGTGCATAGTTTTTTATACTTATTGCCGCAAACGGGAATTTTGAAAGTTTTATAATTACATTGTTTATGTATTTTGCAAGAAGTCCCGATGAAATAAAGAAGGCTTCTGAAAATAAGTTTATAAACGGAATCCAATATAATAAAAGTGCCAGCACGATAAACAGTAATGCACCCGTAACGGCGTATGAAATAAGAATATTCGTAACAGGGGATATAAGCGAAAGAAAGCCAAAATTATAGATAAGTACGGGCATAGCCATAAAGGTTGCAGAAAGGGTAGTGACCGTAATTTCTGCTATTGCCGTTATAAGAAAATTTGACGGCAGACGTTTTTTTAATATATCTATAAAGAACGGTGCAATATAAATAACCCCGAAAGTGCATAAAACAGATAACTGAAATCCTACACTAAAAACAACAAACGGGGAAGAGATAATTATGAGAGTAACCGCAGTTGCAAGGTTGTTAAGGGTGTCACTCTCCCTGTTAAAGAGGGGAGCAAACGAGGCTATAATATACATAGAACCTGCCCTTATAACCGAAGTGGTAAATCCGCAGACGGCAATAATGGCGGTTACCGAAGTAAGCGAAACGAAAAATCTTAAAAATTTATTATAAAACAATTTATCAATCAGTTTATAAATACCGCCCATAATTATGGAAAGGTGCAATCCCGACACCACCATAACGTGGCTGACCCCTGTAATTTTAACGGCAGAGTAAAATTCATCGCTTAAATGACTTTGGTCGCCTACTGTTATTGCGTTAAGCGTTGCCGCTTCGTTATAGGGAAGTTTAAAAAAGAGGGTATCGGTAACATAGTCCCTGATAGTTTGAAGAATGTGAAAAAAGTTATTTTTACCCTCGGTGTCCTTTATGTGGCACTTTCAGGCTGGGCTCAGACCTACAACAATGGTACGTGGTATTCGTTGTATGATGCTTCTGGATTTAATATTAATACTATTAATTCCAAAGAACTCAAGAACATCTTTGCACCTACATCAGAAACTCTATCTCTCGAATGGAAATATGAGTATAGTGTGTTAGACTTTACTCATTCTTTGGGTAACAATAAAACGCATATTTATGAATCTGCTGATAATGGTCAAACAACAACAGAGAAATTTCAAATTACTGGCTGTAATGAGTCTTGGCAAAGTAAGAGTGGTTCAGTAAGTGCGAATATAAATTATCTTAAGTTTGATCGTCCTACAGGAAATACAAGTAAGGTTTATTATAAGAACGTCAAA
>CALGCE010000072.1 GCA_937884625.1 uncultured Clostridia bacterium | reverse complement strand
AAACCAGATGCTCTGCTTAATATCAAGTGCATATGTAAGGGTAAATGTTATAGGAGGCAGTTTGCCTGATGGACTTTTTGAAAGTATTAAAGCACGGTTTGATAATGTGAAACGAAATAACATTACCGATTTTTCAAAATCCGTTGCAACAAGAAAGGCTGCAAAGATTAACGAAGTTACCGAGCGTATGGATATAACGCAGGGTAAACTTGTTATGGGATTTTCAAGCCGTTTGCACGGTGATGACGTAAAAACCGCACCGTTACTGGTTATGTGCGATATTTTCGGCGGAGGTCCGTATTCAAGGCTTTTTTCAAACGTCAGAGAAAAATTAAGCCTGTGTTATTACTGCTCGGCATCATCTGTCAGGGTTAAGGGACTTTTGACGGTGGACAGCGGTGTTGAACTTCAAAACGCAAAGAAAGCACAAGAAGAAATTTTAAATCAACTTGAAACTCATAAGGCTCAATATATTTATTTGATAGCAAGTGAAATATTTTGAAAATCAAAAATAAAAAGAAATTATTGTACATAAATAAATAAGTGAATAAATTAATTATATTATAAAAATAGCATTTAAAAGTTCAGAAACACTAATGGATAAAACCTATGATGATTCACAAAATTCTCTTGATTTATGGTATTCTCTTAAACTCACAAATGTAAATATACTGTCTCCCGATGAGATGTCGCAACTGGTATCAAAGGTTGACCGTAAGTTGGTAATTGATACTGCAAACGGTGTTTATCTTCATACGATATATAAGTTATTGCCGGAGGATACAAAATGAAAAAGCAAATTTTTGAGAGTACACTCGGGGAAAGTTATGTAAAAGCGGTACATTCATCAGGACTTACTGTTTATATTATGGAAAAACCGCAGTATACTTCTGCCTATGCGGTATTCGGTACGAAGTACGGTTCAATCGATACCAAGTTTTCAAAAAACGGCGGAGAGACAGTAGAAGTACCGGAGGGCATTGCACATTTTCTCGAACATAAACTTTTTGAGAGTGAGGACGGCGATGCTTTTACAAAGTATGCCGAAACGGGAGCATATGCAAATGCGTTTACATCATTTGACCGCACCTGTTATCTTTTCTCGTGTTCCGACAGATTTTATGATAACCTTGCAATACTGCTTAATTTTGTACAGTCGCCGTATTTTACCGAGCAGACGGTACAAAAAGAGCAGGGAATAATCGGTCAGGAAATAAAGATGTATGACGACAGTCCTGCTTGGCGTGTTATGTTTAATATGCTTATGAATATGTACCATAATCACCCCGTAAAGATTGATATTGCAGGTATGGTGGATTCAATAGCAAAAATCAATGCCGACTTGCTTTATAAATGCTATGAAACCTTTTATAATCCCTCAAATATGTTTATTTGTATCGCAGGTAATGTTGATACCGATAAGGTATTAAAGCAGATTGAAAACGGTATAATTAATCACGCACCGGTAGAAATTGAGCGTGGCGAGTTTGACGAGGGTGAAAATATAGTTAATTCATACGTAGAGCAAAAACTTGCTGTTGCGATGCCGATGTTTTGTTTTGGTTATAAGCAAAACATCAAAACACCCGACAGAAGCCTTAAAACAAAAGTTTGTATGCAACTGCTTTTAGATTTGATATGCGGTGATGCATCGCCTCTTTATGAACGGCTTGTAAAAGAGGGACTTATCAACGACGAGTTTGAGACGGAATATTTTAACGGCCACGGTTATGCGTCTTTGATTTTTGAGGGCGAGTCGGCAAATCCTCAAAGGGTTGCGGAACTTATTAAGGAAGAGGTTGACAGAATTAAATCCGATGGAATAGATAAAAAACTGTTTTCAGCCGTTAAATGTTCTATGTACGGCGATGCAATACGCCGATTTAATAACGTAGAGGGAATAGCGATGCAACTCGTGGATTGTGCTATGTGTGACTACGATTTGTTTGAGGGGATAAGACTTCTTAAAACCGTAACTGCTGATGACGTATTTCGCAGACTTAAATATCTTGATAACGATAATACCGTCCTTTCGGTTATAAATCCAAAGGAGGACTAAAATGACCTATAATGTTGTGATTTTCGGTATTCACTTAAAATTAAATCCAATTGCATTTACCCTGCCGATAGGTAAAAACGGTTGGGACGTATATTGGTACGGTATAATTATAGCAACGGGATTTTTACTTGCATTACTGTATGCACTCAAAAATAATGAGCGTTACGGACTTAATACCGACCGTATGCTTGACGTGGTGCTTGTAACCACACCCGTTGCAATACTTTGTGCAAGAACATATTACGTTATATTTGACGGCGAGAAGTTAAACGGAATATCCGATTTTTTCGGTTTGGGGAGTTCTTCGGGTTTTGCGGGACTTGCCATTTACGGCGGTGTAATAGGTGCATTTGTTTGCGGATATATTATGTGCCGAATTAGAAAGGTCAATATACTTAATATGTTTGATATCGCCTCTGTCGGTTTTCTTTTAGGACAAGGTGTCGGCAGATGGGGTAATTTTGTGAATCAAGAGGCTTATGGTACTTTCACAAACAGCAGTTGGTGGGGTATGCAAAGCGAACGCACCGTCCTTGAAATGGGAGAGGGTCTTGTGCACCCCTGCTTTTTATATGAATCAATTTGGTGTATAGCAGGATTTTTTGTACTTAATCATATAAGCAAAAATCGTAAATTCAAAGGTCAGATGGTCTTACTTTACTGTGCTTGGTACGGTTTCGGCAGGGCAATAATCGAACTTTTGAGAACAGATAGTTTGATGATAGGAAGAATAAAGGTTTCCTGTCTGCTTTCGATTATTTTATGTGTTGTAAGCGTGGTTGGTTTGCTGATAATAAATTCAAAAATAAAGAATAATAAAAACAATGCGGAATATGTGTCCGTATTTGATAATGAGGAGTCGGAGGAAGTTTTAAATGAGCAGGATAATTGACGGTAAGGCAGTATCTGCTGCTGTAAAAGAAAAGATTAAAAACGAGGTAAGCAAACTTAAAAGTGAAGGTGTAAGCGTAGGTCTTGCGGTAATTTTGGTAGGACAAGACCCCGCCTCCCAAATATACACGTAAGGGTAAGAAGAAGACAGTTGCAAACAAGAAAAAGGCTTGTGAGCAGTTGGGCATAATTTCACAGGAATATTTATTGCCTGAAAATACTACCGAAGACGAACTTCTTAAACTTATAGATACTCTTAATAATGAGCCGACAATTAACGGTATACTTTGTCAGTTGCCACTGCCTAAGGGTATAGACGAACAAAAGGTAATTAAGGCTATATCTCCCGAAAAGGATGTTGATGCTTTTTTGCCGGATAACGTAGGACATATCATGCGCGGCGATTACAGATTTTTGCCTTGCACTCCCGCGGGAAGAGCTTGATGCTGTCCTCCGTCGCCTTATTGGAGCCGAGGAGTCCGTAGCGCTCGTTGCAGCCGCTG
>CALGCE010000071.1 GCA_937884625.1 uncultured Clostridia bacterium | reverse complement strand
TGCGCAATATTGTGCCGTCAATCCACCTGACATCATCTTTCCCCTCCTATTGGCAACAGCCTGTTCTTCGCTCGGAGGTCTGCTTCTCTGTTGTCTGCGTCAGCACGTACGCTTTGACAAGGTGCTCATCGGCTTTATCCTCGGAGCACTCGCCTTCATCGGAGGTCTCTCCTATTTCTTCGCCAATCTGGACCAAGAGAGTCTCAAACTTTATTCGACACTGGTGAGCAATATCCTGCTCTTCGGTTGCATCATGCTCTTCCTGTTGGTGGGTGTATTCAAGAAAGTTCCCCTCTTCAGCACCTTTGTTGATGGAGCCAAAGAGGGTTTCCAGACTGTTGTGACCATCATCCCCTATCAGATTGCAATGTTCGTCGGCATCTCACTCTTCCGCGAGTGTGGAGCCTTGACCTATATCACAGATGCCTTGGGTTGGTGTTTCAACGCCATTGGCATGAATACCGACTTTGTAGCCGGACTTCCTTGTGCCATCCTCAAGCCGCTCAATGGAGCAGGTGCACGAGCCATGATGCTGGATGTCTTTGAGACCTATGGTGTAGATAGTTTCCAAGGTCATGTAGCCTCCATCATTCAGGGTTCTACCGATACTACGATGTATGTCCTCGCCGTCTATTTCGGTTCTGTAGGCATCAAGAACACCCGCCATGCAGTGACTTGCGGACTTCTTGCCGACCTTGCAGGAGTGATAGCAGCAATAGCAATAGCATATATATTTTTCGGATGAGAATAATTGGAAAAGGTTAAAAATAATAAACTCCAAAATATCAAAACAGAGCAAGTGGAACTTTATAGTGTCGCTTTTTGTCGAAGTGACAGAAATTGCAACCTGCGTAATACTTGCGTACAGGTTTGCGACAATGGCGTCAACACTGTTTTTCTGGATACCGATAGACATTATCAGTTTTATCAATTGGCACAAACACCCCGACCGCAGTGAAAAGGAACTTACAGAGGTAAGGCGACTTAGCGGTATAGCGGAAATTCTTGTTATATCGGGTATAGTGCTTTGGACGGTAGGTGTAGGATATTTTCTTACTACACTTGACATAGGTACCGACCTTTTCGGCGGTAATACGGTTATTGAGGTCGTAGTATGTTATCTTGACGCCTGCGTTTCGGCGGTGGGAATAGCAAACGGAGTATTTATCCTACTTCGTTACCGTGAACAGTGGATAGCGTGGTATATAAGTGCCATTCTTGAAACGGTTATAAACATAATGTCGGGACAGTATGTACTGTTAGTGCTAAAAGCAGGATACTTAACCAACACAACCTACGGCTACATTAAATGGACTAAATACATAAACAGAGGAAGACGATGAAACACGAAATACTTTTGTCCGCTCCGCCGATAATACGGGACTTTCTTACCTACAACGAAACGATAAAGGGGAAGTCGTCGCTATCGGTAGAGGAATACTATCACGATTTACAAACCTTTTTTCGATATCTTCTGTTAATAAGAGGAAAGGCGGATAGGTCGGCAGAATTTGATAAAATAGATATAAGCGTGGTTGATTTAGACCTTATAAAGTCGGTCACGCTGTCCGACCTTTACGCCTTTATAGTGTTTTGCAAAGACGAACGTGGCAACAATACGGCAACCAGAGCAAGAAAGACCTCCACACTGAGAATATTTTTCAAATATCTTACTTCGCAGGTGCATTTGCTTGACACAAACCCTGCACAAATGCTCGAAGCACCCAAAGTAAAGCAGTCGCTGCCAAAACATTTAACGCTTGAAGACTCACTGAATTTGCTATCTTGCGTTGACGGTCCTAACAAAGAGCGTGACTACTGTATACTGACGCTTTTTTTAAACTGCGGAATGCGACTGTCGGAACTGTGCGGAATTAACATAACGGACATTCATTCTGACGGCACTTTAAGACTGCTTGGTAAAGGCAACAAGGAGAGAACGGTATATTTAAACGAGGCGTGTAACGATGCGGTAAAGGCGTATCTTGCGGTAAGACCTAATGACGGTATCGCCTACACCGACCGCAACGCACTGTTCATAAGCCGTAATAAAAGGCGTATGAGCAACAAAACGGTACAACACGTAGTAAAAACCTATCTTGAAAAGGCAGGTCTTGGCGGTCAGGGGCTCTCCACCCACAAACTCCGCCATACCGCAGCAACCCTTATGTATCAGCACGGAAACGTGGATATACGGGGGCTCAAAGACATATTAGGTCACGCAAATTTAGGAACAACGCAGATATATACCCATATATCAAACACACAGATCAAAAACGCAATAGATGCAAATCCTCTTGCGAATACAAAACAAAAATGACCGTCCGCCGACGGTCATTGTAGGGTACGATGCCCACATCGTACCGTTTTTTTATACAATTTTTTAACAAATTCAAACGGGCGGATGTGGGCATCCGCCCCTACTTATTTTTCTGAACTGAAATACAGTCCGCCAAAACCGTCCGCTTGGTCTTTATTGTTAAATACTATTTTTATCGTCTTGTTTGCTGTTACATAGGAATCTTTTGTTAAAAATAGGCGTCTTTGACGGAAGTCGTGGTCGAAAGTCCACGCTTTTTTATAATATGAATTGCCGTCAACAAAAATTTCGTAACTGTATTCTCCCGGTGCAAAGGTAAAATCCATACCCAAAATACCCGTTATAGGGGTGTTAAGCGTATAAGTAAACGTGTTGTCTTCACGTTTGAATTCTTTAAGCGGTATACTCTTTAAATTGTCAAACTGTTTTACGTCGGCGAATATCGGTGCAATATCTGCATCGTTATACGGTTCGTATGCCTCAACTTTTTCGTTTATAACCGCTTCAATAACGTCTGCATATATTTTATAGCCTTTATCGTTGGGGTGGACACCGTCCGCCGTCAAATCATCATACGCCCCGTTTGAGTTGTCGGTAAACGGCTTTATTGTATCCGCAATGCCTATCCCGTAATGCTGTGCCAAACTCTTAATTGTCTGCATTTTTTGGGTGTATTCTTTTTGTGCCGATTCGAGAATTGAAATAACCGAACACCTGTTGTTTCTTGCTCTTACAGCCCTTATTATTGATTCGTAATATTTGCCGAAGTTGTCGTCACCGTCATTTTCGCCGTAACATATTATTACCAAATCATAATCGGTCTTACTATTAAGCGTTTTAACACTTGTATAACCTGCATAGGAAGTGTTACCGCCGAAAGAAACGTTTTTAAGCCTTACATAACCGTGGTACGAACGCTTTAAGCGTGAAGTAAGCAGTTTTGTCCAATTTGTATTTTGAGAAGAGGCACCCGTACCTTTACCTATTGAGTCGCCTACCACTAATATATTGACATCAAAACCGTCCGACAACTTTTGATAAAAACTGTCTTTTTGTTTAAGTGCTTCCCTTTCTTCTCTTTCCTGCTCTTCTTCTCCTGCCATTTGAGCACTTACCGTTTTATAATATTCGGCTTTTTCTTTTCGCTCTTTATTATAAGAAATGTAAATCGCAATACAGCAAACAGCAATAGCAAAAGTGAGTATTAAACATAAAACTTTTTTTGTGTTCTTAATCATTCTTTGACCTTCCTATGTAATCAGTCGAAATCTGCAAAAAATTCCAAGACAGCTTTTTGGTAAGCGTCCTTATCGACAAGATAACTTAAACCGTGCTCCGCACCCTCGACTATAAGGAGTCGTTTTTCCGCTTTACAAGCCTCGTAATTCTCGTATGTCATTGAAACGGGAACGAAACTGTCGGCAGTGCCGTGAATAAAGAGTATCGGTACGGTGTTTTCTTTCATAGCGTCAACCGTGGAGTATTCGTCAGAGCCGACGTTTATTCTCTTTTTGCAAAGAGCGTCAACAAGTCCCTTGCGAATACCGTAAGATACGTGAAGATTATCCTCTGCTACGTGCTTCCAAACGGCACTCGGCGTTGTAAAACCGCAGTCCGCCATAATACCGTGAACGGTATCGGGAAGTTTTGAGCCTGACGCCATAAGAACCGTTGCAGCACCCATTGAAACACCTGCAAGGTAAATTGGAAGTCTGTCTTGGTCGTTTTCATTAAGCCATTTTACCCACTCTACGCAGTCGTGACGCTCTATCATACCAAAGCCCATATGGTCGCCTTCGCTCTCTCCCTGACCACGTTGTTCGGCAAACAGCACCGTACAACCGCTGTCGTGCCAGAAGTCGTAAATTACCGCAAAGTCACGCCACCAATTTGACCTCCAACCGTGCATAGCAACTATTATCCTTTTGGCGTTATCGGCAGGATACAAATGACCTACAAGTTTTGTACCGTCAAAACTTTCTATCTCAATAGTCTTCATTTCGATGTTTTTCAGTTTTTCGCTGCATTCGTTTGCGGTTTGAAGTACTTGGTCGTCTATTTTGGCACCTGCAATACGGTCTTTTGCTTTTACCATAATTTTAGGCTCGTCACGGTCAAGAGCCTCCT
>CALGCE010000070.1 GCA_937884625.1 uncultured Clostridia bacterium | reverse complement strand
TCTTCAAGGTTACACTATTCTTCCCCTCGTCCAACCACTGATGCAAAAAATACCGATAAGCGTCACTATGCCAACCTTCCTTCACCGCGTTTTCATATTCAACCAAAAACTTCTGGTACTCTTCTGAATGTTGTTTCAATTCGTGATAAGCCTCAGTTGCTTGATGCATTTTGGTATGTGTTTCTACTTCCCTTTCTGTCACAGGATGTTTATCCGTGTCACGTACTCCAATTTTACGAGTACTTATCGTTTTTGTTTTGGAATTCGTAACAAACATCGTATCGCTATTTGAGTCCACTTTACCGTGCAACTCTTCTATCATATCTCTCGGTTTTATCCTTGCCATTTTGCTATCTTTTGTTCGTATCTTTAATTATCTTTTATTGACGTTTTGGGTCGCTATTTATTTCCTTACTTTTTCCGAGATTTTATCGGTAGTACATCGGTAGTAGAACGAGACGTAACCGAGACGTTTTAATACCCATTACTATGGTTAATGCCTATTCATACATATATCTCTTTATTCCACAATTTCTGCAAAAAGTTAGTCGCAGGCAATACTTCCACATTATTTAACATACGAGGCACCTCGTCCAACGATACAATAATAAGACGTGCTTGTGGATGTTCCTCTTTAAAGGCCTTCAGACCTGAAAGATGTCTGGTTTGCACTTCTTTACACGACTTAAACTCAATAGCCACATCACCATCGCCCAATATGGCATCAACTTCATAGTTGTTGTAGGTGTGCCAATAACTTAATTTTTTTTCAGAGCCGTTATAACCTAAATATGCAATTATCTCCTGCATCATAAAATGCTCAAAGGCATGACCAAAATCAGCGGAACCCGGTTGCAAATGCTTGCGACCGAGCAAATAATTGACAATCGCCACATCAAAATAATAGAACTTAGGATTTTGACGAATTTTCCGTTTGACTATTTTGGTATAAGCAGGTATGGTGTATCCAACCAGTGTGTCTTGTAGTATAGCAAAATATTCTTTGACTGTCTTAGTATCTATTCCGCAGTCACTGGCGATATTGGAGTAATTAACCATTTCACCATCTGTTAGAGCGGCAACCTCCATAAATCGATTAAAGCCCTGCAAATTGCGAACCAATGCTTCAGCACGAATTTCTTCTTTCAAATAAACCGATATATATGCTTGAAGACGTTTCCACGCAGTAGTTGAGTCGGTTAGATAGTGACGAGGCAACATTCCTTGATTGATGGCTTTCATTAAATCAAAGTCAGGTAGTTCTGCACTAACAAACGGATATAAAAATATAGGGAGAGCCCGACCGCCTAATGTATTAACTCCTTGCCGCTTCAGTTTTCTTGCACTTGAACCGCATAAAATGAAACGCAGATTTCTTCGAACCATCAAACGATGCACTTGGTCTAATAGTGCCG